>JAZURU010000031.1:0-3615 GCA_045606365.1 Candidatus Scatosoma sp.
AGCTCTTTCAACGCCTCACCGATATACTTTGCCATGCGTAAAAAGCCGCTGTCCCCAGGATGAACGTTATCCGCAAAGGCTACGTCCTCGATCCCTTTGAGCATCTCGTTTCCCGAAAGAAAACGCACCTGCCGATCCCCCGCCGCGATGGCGTTTTGATAGGTCTGCCGAATGATCGACAATCGCTTTTCAAACGTACTGTTCCACGTAAATTTGGGTGCGGAAACAATGACGATGGGCAGCTGGGGATTTCGCTGACGAACGATTTGAAACATTCGTTCATGGGTGGCTTGTAGGTGCTCTATGCTGGGGGTGTTATAATCGTAATCGTACACAAACGCCGACATTTCCAGCCCTGCGACGTATTCCGCTATCTCTTTTTCCCCTCTTGCATTTCCCCAAAAGCCAAGGTTCAAATAATCGCAATCGAGCGCGCGGCTGATTCTGTTTTCGTACGTATTTCCTGGGCGGGACGCGCACGCGCCCTGCGTGATGGACGAGCCGTAAAACACGACGGGCTTTTTAATCGAATATCCAGAGGCTTTCCCGATCGTACACCCCTCTTTGATGCCGATATACAGACGGCTAACCTCGCTGCATATGGGGAAATTAAGGGTGTATTCGGTCATGGCCGGTTTTTCCGCGACCTCTATCAGCCCTTCTAAAGTCCTTTCCGCCTCCAACGGTGGCACAAAACAGCCCACGTAGCGGCTGCCCGCATACAGATCAAAGCCCATCGTCGCCGTATGGGAATAGTTGGGGACCTTGGAAACCGAGCGATATTTGACGCAAATCGCAACCGTTGGGCTATCGGTAGCAAAGCGCACTCTGCCGCCCGCACACTCCGAAGAGATCATGGCGACCTTTTCGCCGATTGACAGCGCGTCCTCGTATCGCATTCTGCGATAAACGCCGTCAAGCCGCTTTACGCCGTATACGTCAAAATCTTCAGCATCATAATACGCCATCCCCTCGCGAAGCACCGCCTGCGCCGTAAAGTTTTGATCGATCCCCGCCGCATCTCTAACCGCCATAGCGATCCCTCCTAGTCTGCTTTCCTCGATTCAAATAAGACCTGCCGATTATTTTTCCGACCAGCGTTTCCGAACGTAGTGCGCCGACATCTTCGGCTGTCTATCACGAGTAAATACACCCTTACGGTTCCCGCGAGCCCTACGCAAGCCTTCCTTTGTCTTAAAATCTGCCAAATTCCAAATATGCTCGCCAATGCAACCTTCGCATGCGTCAATCGCTTTGAAATTTTCAATCAAATACTCTTCCTGCCATTCTTCCGTAAACGTTTCGGACGGAAGCATGTGTACGCCTTCCAAGGTATCCGCGCCAAACTCGGTGACGATAATGGGTTTTTTCGCCGCCTTGTAATACATTTGCAATTCATCCAACAAACGATCGCGCACGACGTCAATTTGTCCATGCTCGGTATACCAAGCGTAATAGCGATTGATACAAACGACGTCAATCAAATCCGTCACCAGCGAATTTTCGGTAAAATGCGTAAACTCAACAAGCGTCAACGGCAGATCGCAAACCGTACGTGTATAAGAAATAACGTCGCGGAAATATTCCCCTGCCGCTTCTTCGTGTGTGGCGGGCTCGTTTGCCACGCTGAACATCACCACGCAAGGATGGTTTTTATCGCGCGCCATCAACTGGCGGATGAGCTCTTTATGCACTGCTGCCGTTTCCGCATTGACTTTATCAGGCCCGAAATTGTAATCATCCCACCAATGCATACCTACGGCAGGGACTTCATTGATAACCAAAAATCCGTATTCATCAGCAAGATTCATCATTTCTTCGCTGTAAGGATAATGGCTTGTACGGAACGAGTTGGCGTTCATCCATTTCAAAAGTTCAAAATCACGAATGCTGACCGCCGTATTATTGCCCTTACCGATTACATAAAAGTCCTCGTGCATACCAAAGCCCTTGAAATATACGGGCTTGTCATTCAAATAGAAACCCTTTTCGTCCACGTGGATTTTCCGAATACCAAACCGTTCTTCGTACTTATCGCACTCCGTTTCCACTACGAGTGTATACAAATACGGCGATTCAGGCGACCAAGTTTTCGGCTCGGCTATGCGGAGCAAGCCTGCACCGCCCGTTGCCACGGCGTTGCCCTCGGCGTCCTTGACGGTGCAAGCAACCTTTTCGCAATCGGTTTCCACCTCGACGGATACCAGCGAATAATCGCCGCCGACCACCGTCTTGATTGTGATGTCCTCAATGTGCTTTTTCGGCAACGCATACACCAGCACGTCACGGTGAATCCCCGTAAAATTGTAAAAGTCATGGTTATACGTCTGCCGCCCGTTTTCCACCCTGCCAGGAGGGAGCGTTTGAAAGGTCAAACGGTTATCAATGAGCACCGACAAACGGTTTTCTTCCTGCATGTTTTCCAGCGGCAGATCGATGGGAAAAAAGCCGTTGATCCCCCCGCCGATATGCTTTCCGTTGAGATACACCTCGCATTTGTGGCTGGTTGCCCCAATACGCAAGCGGTATTGCAGGTCTTTGCAAACGGGTACGCTGAACGTCGTTTCATAAAGCACCTTGCCCACGTGTTCCTTCACGGCGCGTTCGGTGACAATCTCGTTCATGCTGGCAGGCACTGCCATCGGTTTACCCCCCTCCGCTTTTGCGGTAGGAACGTAGTCCTCGTCTACGGGCTTAAATTTCCAAACCCCGTTTAAGTTGTGTACGCTGCGATATTTGTTTGATTTCGGATACAGCATTTTTATCCTCCTGTTATAATCCAAATTCCTCTTTTAAGGCGTTTGCAGCCATTTGCAACCTGCTTTTGGCAAGCGCCGCTGTTTCGCCCTTAACCTGCAAATAAATCTTCATTTTCGGCTCTGTGCCGCTAGGACGAATGATGATACGGCAATCATCGTTCTTAAAGCGCAGCACGTCGCTTTTTGGAAGCCCATATAACCCTTGCGAAAAATCGTCAAAAGCAACCGCCTTTTTGTCGATTGTTTTCGGCGGATTTTTTCGTATATTCGCCAAAATTTCTTGCATCTTTTCCATGCCGTCTTTCCCTGGCAGGGAAATGGATTTCAAATCCGTTTGATAATAACCGTAGCGGGCGTAAATTTCTTGCAAAACCGCGTAAATTCCTTTGCCCTTTTCTTTGAAATACGCACACGCCTCTGCTATCATCATCGCCGCCGACACCGCGTCTTTATCTCTTGCGTGCGTACCAACCAAATAACCGTAGCTCTCTTCCAAGCCAAGAAGATAATCTTTCGTTTCTTCAAGCGCTTCGCCAATGTACTTAAAGCCCGTCAGCACCTCCTTGACCTCTGCCCCATATTCCTTTGCCATGTCAAAGATAATATCCGTGGTGACGATCGTCTTTATCACCGTTGAACCCGTACATGGTATGCCCATTTCGCTCTTTTTAAGCAAGATATAATAGAGTAAAATACTCCCCGTTTCATTGCCGTTGAGAAGTATGTATTCTCCCTTTTCGTTGGGGACGGCAATACCGATTCTATCCGCATCGGGGTCGGTTGCCATGACAAGGTCGGGCTTATAAATTTCCGCGTCGCGAAGCGCAAGCGTCAACGCCGCTTTTTCTTCGGGGTT
>JAZURU010000032.1:0-1642 GCA_045606365.1 Candidatus Scatosoma sp.
GATCATATCCTTCTGCTAAATAATAACCCTTTTCATCAAAAAGCTCCACGTCGTACGTTATACCAAAACTCGTGAAATAGTGCGGATACGCATAATAGCACGTTTTGCCGTTTACTTCACGGGCAAAATAGGTTCTTTGGTCTTCGAACATTTTGCTTTCCAACGTCTTGCCACCCTCGTCGTAAGGATTGGGTTTCGTAACTGCGTCGGATATATCGGCAACGTAGCCACTGTCAACCAATTCGTAATAGTCTTTCTGTTCCAAGAAATAAATCACTTCGTCGCGCCCGCGCATCGTTGCCGCGTCAACGTCTTTCTTGTCCGTAACGGGTTCTACGTTGATACCCATTTTACCATCAATTACCGTATTCTTATGCACTTCTTCAAAGTCGGCAATCAAGTTGGTAAACCATTGCGAACCGAAACCACTCGTAAAGCTGTACACATACAGCGTAGCCTTATCGCTACCGCCACCTCCGCCACCGCCAGTGCAGCTCGCCATCGTGCTCATCGAAAGCATCAAAGCCGCGCTCATCGCAATTACTCTTTTAGTATTTTTCTTCATACAGTCACCTCTGTTTTTTATTTTCGCTTTATTGCCATGCGCAAAGAAATTTTTGTAGCGCATTGCTCGTGCGCTTCTGCAATAATTATATCACATCTACATGCGCGCGCGCAATATGGAAGTTTTACCAGCTTGTATGGTTTCTTGCTTAAAAAGGCGCAAAGAAAAAGGGCTTAAAGCCGAGTTTTCTAGGCCTTAAGCCCTATAATTTTATATTTTTTTGTCTTGATTTTTACATGCCACGATACTCGCTAGGCGTGCATCCATACTTATTTTTAAACCGCTCATAAAAGGTGTTTTTATCAAAAAAACCGCACTCTTCCATAATCTTTTCAATTGTGTAATTGCTGTCTTTTAACAGCTCGCAACAACGTTTCAAACGGATATCCATAATATAATCCGTAAAGCTCATATTGAAAGTTTTTTTGAACAAACGACTGAAATAGGCAGGGCTGTAAAAACACTTTTGCGAGAGTTCGCCAAGGGATAATTTTTCGTTAAAATGCTCCGAAATATAATCGATGATTTCCTGCGGAATCAGCAGTTCCTGACGGATATTCTTCATGAAAATTTTGCGAAATACTTTACATAAAATAATATTTATATACGAGTCTAAAATCGACGATTTCCCCAATTCTTCCTGCGAAAGCTCTATTTCGATATTGCGGAAAAGATTAAATATTTCTTCCCGTTCACTGTAATCGAAAAAGACGAGCGGGCTCTTATCGTTAAGCTCCTGCTGAATTTTCTCAAAAGAAGTCAAAGCCAACATGTAAAACAAATTGTTGTCTTTAATCATATTTTTGATGAAATAATCGACGCGAATCATTAAATTATAGGCAACCAACTGGTCGTCCACCAAGAATGCGTGCGTGCAACCGTAGTTCACGAACAGTAAATTCCCCGCCTTGATTGCGAATTCTTCATCGTTGATATAATGTCTACCAGTACCCTCAATTATGTAGACCATTTCCACAAAATCGTGGTCATGTATTTCCTCATCTTTACGATCGCATATTTTTTTTATCGCCACCAACGAATCGTCCTGAAATTCTTGTTCAGCCGTATAATGTAACA
>JAZURU010000033.1:0-14336 GCA_045606365.1 Candidatus Scatosoma sp.
GGTATAACAATTTGTCCTTTTTCGCCTACTTTGCAAATACCAACAAATTTGTTTTTATCCGTTTTATTTTTTTCCATATCCAACTCCTTTTTTTGTATAATTAGTTATACTTTTCATACTTATTATACTCTTATAACAAGCATTTGTCAAGCATTTGTCAAGCGAATAACAAAAAAACACCTTATCTATTATGATAAAGCGTTTTTATAATAATTACACTCGTTTCCAACGGGATAACCCTTCGCATCCTTTTTTATGTTATAACACACCAAACCGATAAAAATCAGCTATCCAAATTGAGCTGCGCGAAACGGTAGCGGTACCGTTCCTCTTCCAGCGCAGAGGCTGGATGCATCGGGATCAATGCTCCCTCGTCCGCAGGCGAAGGGTTGTCCGCCGCCACAATCTTGTAGGTCAAGCGCGCCTTTTTCGCCGAAGTGAACTCGCTGTCCGTAAACGACGGTTCGCGCGTTTCCCCAAGCAGCGTATATTGGCTATCGTTTTCCACCCCACGGTATACGGCATACTTCTCAGCGCACGCCAACCAAGTCAGCACCACGCCGCTTTCCGTCCATACCCCTTGGGCATTTTGTGGCATGGCGGGTGTTTCCTTGCACGTAAAGCCGCTGACCATATACGTCTTGCCCACCTGCGTTTCAAAAAGAAGTAGCTCACCCTGCCGATCCGTCGCAACCGCTTTTCCCGTCCCTTTTTCCACGACCTTAACCTTAGGTGCGTTGCCCACGCGCAGACGAAGAACGCCGCCCACCACCGATTCGATTTCGCACGAGGTGATCTCGCCCTCGTGACAGCTGGCGGAAACGGTGAAATTCCCCCTTGCTTTCAAGCCCTTAAAGGACACGTTTTTCCATGCCTTAGGCAGGGCGGGGAACAAGGAAATTGCATCCACGCTTTGCAACAGCATTTCCGTAATACCCGCCACCGCGCCAAAATTGCCGTCAATTTGGAAAGGCGGATGCACGTCCCAAAGATTGGGATAGGTGCGGTTTTTTAATAAATTCCCTAACAAAAGGTAGGCGTGCTCACCATCGCATGCCCGCGCCCAAGCGCAAAATCTATGCGCCAACGCCCAGCCCGTCGATTCGTCGCCACGAAGTCGTAAAGTAATTTTCGCCGCGTCCAACCACGCAGGCGTGCTCTGCGAAATTGCACCTCCTGGCATCAAGGAAACCAGCTGTGAAATATGGCGGTGCTTTGCCTGACCGATCTCGCCGTAGAAATGCTCTTCGCCAAATTCCTTAACCTGCCCGCTGTACCCTATCTGCACGGGCGCATAATGGTCGATTTGCACGCGCTCCAACGCCGTCACCTCGTCCTCTACGCCCAAAATTTTCGCACAGGCAAGATCCGCCGCGGCATTTTCATACGCCATTTGCTGATCGAACGCGCAGCCTACCGTAAGATGGTATTTCTGCGTTTTATGCTGATTGATCCAAACGTCGCCCGACAAAATTTGTTCGGGCGAGGCGGAAAACGAACACAGCCATTCGCCGTCGTATTCACGCACCGTTTTGGTTAAAAATTTTGCCATGCCGTGCACCGCAGGATAGGTGAAATCACGCAAGACGCCCTCATCGCGGGTAAAGTCGTAATAATCCCACAGCATCTGCGAGGTCAGCCCGCCTGTACCCGGGCCAGAATGGGGGCTTTTTGCCCTGCCCTCGATCTCATAACAGAACGCACCTGTACCCAAGATCCAGCCACACTCCCCCTCTCCATCTACGTAATTTTCGGGGTTGGTTTGCCGTATCCATTCGCTGGCATTGCGTTGCGCCTGTTTTAAGTACCCTTTCCAATACGCCGTGTATGCCTGAAAGGTTTCCGCGAGGTTGGTGATAAAGGCTGGCCAATAGTTCATCTGAATATTGATATTGTGCCAAAAGCCGCTGCCCCAAGGGGACTTATCATGCACCGTCCATACCCCTTGCAAGGAGGCGGGCGGCGTTCCCTTTCTAGAAGAACAAACCAGCAAATGCCTGCCGTACGCATAATAGACCTCTTCCAAATATTGCGAGGGCTGCCCTTTTTGATACGCCTTTAACAGCTCGTCCGTAGGGCGGCTATCCTCCACACCGCCAAGGTCGACCTCCACGCGGGAAATCAGCGCCGTATAATCCTGCCTGTGCCGATCGTACAGCTTTTCGTAGCCCAGGGAAAGAGCATTTTCCATATCCCGCACCAAGTCCGCATGCGGGTCAGCGCCCAGCGCTTTGTTGCATCCCTCTAAAAACACCTCTTCACACAGCTTGTACGACGTACCCATTACGAAAAAGAGGCTGGTTTCCGTTGCGTTTATCACGCGCAGCGAATTTTCTTCAACGCGTACCTGCCCATCGGTAATCACCGACAAACGCCCTTCATAAAGCAGATCTCTGGAAGGCAGCCTACCCCGCATCACCAGCGTTTGCTTTTCATGGTAAACTTGCCCCGTTCTACCTCCCTCTTCAATAGGGCGCGCACCTAAATAAGGAATCACCAGCTCAGCCACAAAGGAATAGGCACGGTCGCTGCGAATACGATAAGCAAAAACCCGATCAGGATAGCTAAAAAACGCCTCGCGATCCACCCCGATGCCGTCGATACAATACCGCGAGTATGCCACGCCGTCCGAAAGGCGCAGCCCCCGTTCGTAATCCTTCACTTCCCCTTGCGGAAAGCGCAGATGGATCTCTGCAAAATTCGATACCCCGCCCTGCTTATAAACATTTGCAAAGGTATTGGTTGTAAACTGCAGCCGTTCAACGTCTACACCGCCAAAAACGCTTGCACCCGAGTAGCCGTTGCCGATGGGCAAAGAGTATTTTTCCCAACCCTCATCCGTTCGTTCTGCCGCTTGATGATAGCGTAAAACCAAGCTCTTTTTCATATCCGCCTCATAAAAAGAAGATGTAATCTTCTTTATTCTATCATAGAACGCAGTATCTGTCAATCGGTTTTTTTATGGTCTTACATCCATAATCCAAAATCTTTTATCCGTAAAAAACGCCTCCGTCGGGACATAGTCCCTTGTACGGAGGCTTTATCCTTTTCAAGCCCATAGAAGGGCTTGCCTGCAGGGGAAAACAATTCACTTTGTCGCTCTGCTTGTTCTTGTTTTCCCCTCGCTACCCTTTTCCATTTGCTCGACAATGGAAAGGTCTCGCCCCTACTTGACAAACGTTTCCGCTTGAAATTAGCCCCCGTAAAATAAAAAAAGGAGGTTAATCGCTATGAACGCTCTGGAAATGCTTCTCATAGTACTTAAAATTATCTATACGATAATCTTAATCGTTAAAGAACTCGATTAACCACCTTTTCGGGTTCTAATTATACCACAAGCGGATCCCTCTGTCAAGCCATTTTGCATACGTAGATACAAACCATACCCAAAGGGGTCCTCTCCCCTATCCTTTTACGCAACAAATCGTTGCGTTAATTTTTTATAAAAATACGAATTCATCTTCGACATTTCCATTATCGAGGCTATTTTCCCTCTAAAGGTAGGAACCTCATCAATGCCTAGCTCGGCAACAGACATTCCACACGCACACAGATCCGCCGAGTACCTTCGTAAAGAAGGTAAGAAATTAGACGCATGGAAAACATGACCGTTTCGTGGCCCAAATTTTCCCCAAATTTTGAAGATTTTAAGCAAAAATCGCAAAAAAAAGAGCCGATTTCAAACGAAAAATCGCTCGAAATCGGCTTTTTTGGTGACCTTGCCGGGAATCGAACCCGGGATTGCGCCGTGAGAGGGCGCCGTCTTAACCTCTTGACCACAAGGCCTTATCTATTTTGCCTATATAATATAACACACTTTTTAGAAAATATCAACTGTTTTTAGGGTCTATTTCGCAATATTTTTTTAGAAATTAAAAGCGACGGTTCTTTCCACCGCCGCTTTCTTTTTTCCTTAGTCCTCTAATCCTTCGTTCAGCTTTGCAAGCAATGCATCCAGGTCTTCACCGTGAACGGCAACCGCTTCCGCTACCGTTTCGTTGTGCGCCAAAGCGCACCCAAAGCAATGCATACCTGCCGACAAAAGAATTTCGGGCGAGTTCGGGTTGATCTGCAAAACGTCTGCAATCAACGTATCTGCCGTAATTTTAGCCATAATTTCTCTCTCCTTTTATTTTCTTATTTGCGTTTAGTATTGTAGCACATTCTTTGAAAGAATGCAAGCATTTCCCATTAAAAATATTTTCCAAACCATTTTCGCACCGATTTTGGTTCAAAAATTACCGCGCGATTTTCCAAAATAGCCGCCTCCGCGTCGATAAGGTTTTCCTGAAGCTGCGCGGGAAGCCCCTCTAAAACAGAACAAAAAGCCTGCATATTGGGCGCTCGATCCCCCATGTTGTGCATATCCGAGCCCACCGCGTGCACCATGCCTTTTTTCAACAGCGCCATCGCAAAGCCCTTGACCTCTTGCGTTAAAAACGCCTCGGCGTTGACCTGAAACAGACAGCCCATCCCCGCCAAGCGGCGCAAAATCGAGGGCTTTTTTAATATGGCGGGATAGCGGTCTACGTGCGCAATCAGCGGTACGCAATCGGTTTCTGAAATAAACGCCTCCAGCTTTTCAAACAGCCTTTCTTCATATTTGGGTGTAAACGGCAGCTCGATCATGATATACCGAGTATTTTCTATGCAAAGCATAGAAAGTTCCTCAAACGAAACCACCGAATCAGCCGTGAAATACACCTCGGCGGCAAAACGCAGCTCGATCCCCTCGGGTACGCGCGCCGACAGCGCGGCATAGGCAGCCCTTCGCTTTTCAATAAATCTTTCAGGGCTACGCTTTTTTCCGTAATAATGCGGGGTGCAAATCACCGTGCGAACACCTTGGCGTTTGCTTTCTTCCAGCATTTGCACCGCCGTTTCCACGTCCTTTGCGCCGTCGTCTATATGCGGCAGAACGTGCGAATGAAAATCAATCATCTTTTCCCCATTTTCCTTATTTAAAATATTTTACGCCACTTTCAAAAATCTTCATATCGAAGTTGCCCTCGACGTTCTTATACAGATTTTCGCCGATACGTTCGGAATGTCCCATTTTACCAAGCACTCTGCCATCGGGCGAGGTGATACCCTCAATCGCCCACATCGAGCCGTTGGGGTTGAACGGAGAAAGCATCGTAGCCTTGCCCGAAAGGTCGGCGTATTGCGTGGCAATCTGACCGTTTTTCTGCATTTGCTCCAGCTCGGCTTGCGGCGCAACGATCTTGCCCTCACCGTGCGATACTGCCACCTTATAAACGTCCCCTACCTTGCACGCAGACAGCCAAGGCGAAAGGTTGGACGCCACACGCACGTCCACCACCGTGGATACGTGACGAGAGATGTTGTTGAACGTCAGCGTGGGAGATTGCGCCGTCATTTCGCGCACCTCGCCGTACGGCACAAGCCCCAGCTTGATCAGCGCTTGGAAACCGTTGCAAATACCCAACGCCAAGCCATCGCGCACGTTCAAAAGCTGCTGCACCTGCTCTGCAATATACGGATTGCGGAAGGTGGTGGCAATGAATTTACCGCTGCCGTCCGGTTCGTCACCGCCAGAGAACCCACCGGGGAATGCGATGATGTTCGCGCGCTTAATTGCCGCAACAATCGCCTGCACGCTTTCCTCAATGTCTGCCGCCGAGCGGTTCTTTACCACGACGATTTCCGTTTCAGCACCCGCAAGGCGGAATGCGCGCGCCGTGTCTAGCTCGCAATTCGTACCAGGGAACACGGGGATAAATACGCGGGGCTTTGCCGTCTTGGTGGCAATATTCGTATACTTTCCACCGCCGGTATAATCGCAATCCTCGGCTTTCCCCTCCGCCGCTGCCGTGGTAGCAAATACGCCGTCAAGGGCACCCATGTATGCGTTCACCGCCTTTTCTACGGCTACGCTTTCACCGCCGCACACAAACGCATTGCCCTCCGCCGCACCTACGAATTTCTTTGCGATGCAGTTGCAAAGCTTGCTTTCGTCCTTCAGCGAAACAATCAAATCGCCGTATGCTTCGGTATACAGCTCCTCCGCCGACAGCGCAAATTCTACGCCCACCTCGTTGCCGAGCGCAGATTTGATCACCGCAGCCCCAACGCCGCCGTTTTCCACCACCGTTGCAAAGGTAATGTTGCCGTTTTCAACGTTCTTATACACTTCCTCGTAGACCTTTTTCAGCTGCTCGAAATCAGGGGTCGAGGTTGCATCCTTGGGTACGGGAATATGATACAGCTTTTCCCCACCCTTTAAAACGTTGGTGATCAGCTTGCTCGCCTTTGCAGGCGCCAGCGCAAAGGAAATGAGGGTGGGCGGCACGTGAATGCTTTCAAACGTACCCGACATACTGTCCTTGCCACCGATTGCACCAAGCCCCAAGCCGATCTGCGCGTACACCGCACCAAGCAAAGCGCTCATCGGGATCCCCCACACCTTGGGATCCTTGGTCATTCTTTGGAAAAATTCCTGCAAAGTCAAGCGGATATCCCGATAGTTTGCACCGCTTGCCACCACCTTGGATACCGAACCTACAATCGAATAAATCGCGCCGATAAACGGGCTGGTTTCCATGAGATAAGGCGAGTAGCCATAGGCAGAAACGGTACAAACGTCCGTTTCGCCGCCGCAGATTTTTGCCGCCATAGCAATGGCGGGCGTTCTTTGGGTCTTACCCCCCCAAGGCATATACACCGTTCTGGCGCCGATGGTTGAATCGAAGGTTTCGCTTAACCCTTTCTTCGCACATACGTTCAAATCCGCCAGCGTTTTTTGCGTTTCCGCCGCAAAGGATACACCCTGTTTTTTCGTAAACCAAGTGGTAATCTTATCGGAAAGCTCTGCACCCGCTACCTGCTTTACGCCGTTCGTATTTAAGAATTCGCGGGAAATATCGACGATCGCCTTGCCCTTGTACAGCATCACCATTCTGCCCGTGTCTGTGACAGTGGCAACGGGGGTCGCCGCAAGGTTTTCCTCTGCCGCAAGCGCGATAAACGCGTCCACGTCCTTTGGCGCTACCACCACCGCCATACGCTCCTGCGATTCCGAAATGGCAAGCTCGGTGCCCGTCAAGCCCTCGTATTTTTTAGGCACTTTATCAAGGTCGATCGTCAGCCCGTCGGCAAGCTCGCCGATGGCAACCGAAACGCCGCCTGCGCCAAAGTCGTTGCACTTTTTAATCTTTCTGGTCGCCTCGCCGTTTAAGAACAAGCGTTGCAGCTTTCTTTCCGTCAGCGCGTTGCCCTTTTGTACCTCTGCGCCGCAATTTTCCACCGAGTGCGCGTCGTGCGCTTTCGAAGATCCCGTCGCACCGCCGCAGCCGTCTCTGCCCGTTTCGCCGCCGAGCAAAATGATCACGTCGCCCGCCTTAGGGGCTTCGCGGTAAACCATATCCCTTTTCGCGCCGCCGACCACAAAGCCCGTTTCCAAACGCTTTGCCTTGTAGCCCTCGTGATAGACTTCGTCTACGATCCCCGTTGCCAGCCCGATTTGGTTGCCGTACGAGGAGAAACCCGCAGCCGCGCGCTGCGTGATGACGCGCTGGGGCAGCTTACCCTGCATCGTATCCTCTAATTTTTCCCTAGGATCAGACGCGCCCGTCACACGCATTGCTTGATAGACGTACGTTCTGCCGCTTAAGGGGTCGCGAATCGCCCCGCCAAGGCAGGTTGCCGCGCCGCCGAACGGCTCGATCTCGGTCGGGTGATTGTGCGTTTCGTTTTTGAACATGACGAGATATTTTTCTACCTTGCCGTCAATTTCCGCGTCGATGCAGATCGAACAAGCGTTAATTTCGTCCGAAATATCGAGGTTATCCAGCTTGCCGTCCTTTTTCAGCTTTTTCGCCGCAATCGTGGCAAGATCCATCAGGCACGGATATTTGTCGGGGCGGCTGCCGTTGAGCTCTTTATACAAATCTTCATACAGATGATACGCCTTTTCTACCGCAGGGTTTTCAGACGTAATCTTCACGTCTTTCAGCTCGGTGGAAAAGGTGGTATGGCGGCAATGGTCCGACCAATACGTGTCGATCACCTTCAGTTCCGTTTCCGTGGGGTCACGCTTTTCAGAGGCAAAATAATCGCGCACAAACGCAAGATCGGCAACGCTCATCGCAAAGCCGACCGCCTTATGATATGCCGCGATCTCTGCATCGGAATAGCCCGTAAAACCGTTCAACACAGACACGGGTGCGCCCTCTGGCATTTTCATCAACAGCGTTTGCGGCTTTTCAAAGCCCACCTCTTCGCTTTCCACAGGGTTGATCAAGTGCTTTTTGATGGCGGAAAGCTGTTCGTCCGATACCCCTTTGATCAAATACACCCTTGCACATTTTACCAAGGGACGGGTCTTTTTCGTCAACAGCTGTACACACTGCGCCGCGCTGTCCGCGCGCTGATCGTACTGCCCCGTTAAATAGCTGATCGCAAACGCCTTGTAGCCTGCGGGGATTTCCAGCGTTTCCAAATACACGTTATCCACGGGCGGTTCCGAAAATACGGACGGAATCGCCGCGGTAAGCTCCTCTTCGCTGAGCCCCTCTACGTCATAACGAAGAACCAAACGAAAATCCTCTGCCACAATCCCCAGCAGCGTCTTTACGTCGCCAGCTTCCTTTCTTGCCTGTACGTTATCCTTCTTTTCTACAAAAATTCTGTAAATCATTGCGGCTTACTCCTTTGCAATCTCCCGATATTTTATGCCGATGTCCCTGCGATAATACATGCCATCAAAGTGAATTTTTTCTGCGTTTTTATACACTTTTTGCCGCGCCTCTTCCACGTCCTTGCCGCGCGCGCACACGCCCAGCACTCTGCCGCCTGCGGTCACCAACTTTCCGTCCTTCATTGCTGTACCTGCATGGCACAAAACAACGTCCTCGTCCAGCTGCCCCACGGTGATTTCCTTGCCCTTTTCATACGCCTCGGGATAACCGCCGCTTGCCAAAACAAGACATACGCACGCGCCGTCGTGCCACTCGATCTTCAATTCGCCCAGCCGCTGGTCTACAACCGCCTCAAAAATATCCATCAAGTCCGTTTTCAGCATCGGCAACACCACCTGCGTTTCAGGGTCGCCAAACCGAGCGTTATATTCAATCACCTTGTACCCCGCCTTGGTCTTCATCAAGCCGAAATACAGCACCCCTTTAAACGTTCTGCCCTCTGCATTCATCGCAGACACGGTGGGCAGCATGATTGTATCCATGACCTCTTTTAAGGACTTTTCCCCAAAGAACGGCGCGGGCGAAAACGTGCCCATACCGCCTGTATTTAAGCCCTCGTCATTGTCCTTTGCGCGCTTATGATCGCAACTGGTGATCATGGGTACAACCGTTTTTCCGTCTGTAAAGGATAAGACGGAAACCTCTGGTCCCTCCAAAAATTCTTCAATGACCACGGTAGCGCCCGCCCTGCCGAATTTGGCGTTCAGCATCATCTCTGAAAGCCCTTGCAGCGCCTCCTCCCGCGTCTTACAGATCAGCACGCCCTTGCCAAGCGCCAACCCGTCCGCTTTTAACACCACGGGCAGCGCGCAGCTTTCCACGTACGCCTTTGCCTTTTCGTAATCGTCAAAGGTTTCATACGCGGCGGTAGGAATTCCGTACTTTTTCATAAGCGCCTTGGAAAAGGCTTTGCTCGCCTCGATGATCGCGGCGTTTTTATTCGGGCCAAAGGCTTTAAAGCCCCTTTTTTCGATTTCGTCCACCAAGCCGATCGCCAAAGGATCGTCGGGAGTGACGACGGTAAAGCCCACGTCCGTATGCGCCTCTAACCAAGCGCACACCGCCGCCGTATCCATATAATCGACGTTCACAAGCTCGGCGTCCATGCCGATGCCCGCGTTGCCTTTCATTGCATAAATTTTATTCACCTTGGGCGATTTTTTCAGCGCCTGCACAACGGCGTGTTCTCTACCGCCGTTCCCAATCACCAAAACGTTCATATTCTATTCCTTTTATCTTAGTTAAAAACCTTTACGCTTCTGCCCGATTTTTGCACCTTGCCTTCGCAAAGCAAGCGCATCGTTTGAGGCAAAAGAGTATGCTCCACCGCCAAAACCCGCTGTTGCAGCGTTTCGGGCGTGTCGTCGTTTTCTACGCAAACGCACTGCTGCGCGATGATTGCGCCGCCGTCCACCGCCCCTTCGACAAAATGCACCGTACAGCCCGATACCTTCGCGCCGTAGGCAAGCACCGCCTCGTGCACGCGCAAGCCGTAATACCCCTTGCCGCCAAACGCAGGCAACAAAGAGGGGTGTATGTTGACGATACGGTCGGGAAACGCAGCGATAAACGATTCGGGAATGATTTTCAGCCAGCCCGCCAGCAGCAAATAGTCCACTCCTTCACGGAAAAACAGGTCGGTCAGCCGCGCATAAAAGTCGTCCATACTTTCCCCCGTTTCCCTATCGTATACCAGCGTTTTTATGCCGTGCTTTTTGGCGCGTTCGATTGCGCCGATATTCGGTTTTGATGCCACCAGGTATGCGATATCGCAAAATTTCGATCGCGTATTCTCGTCGATCACCGATTGAAAATCCGTACCGCCACCAGAGGCAAACACCACGATTTTTTTCATCTTTTCTCTTCCCGATTATACAAGGATTACGCCCTCGTCGCTCTTGACGATTTCGCCCAAAAGGTAAGCGTCTTCGCCGTGCGCTTGCAAAATGGCAATCGCTTTTTCTGCGTCTTCCTTGGCGACGACCACACTCATGCCCACGCCCATGTTGTAGGTATTATACATATCCCGTTCAGGAATATTGCCCACCTTTTGCAGCAGGTTAAAAATCGGCAAAACACGCACGTTTTTCTTTTCAATCCTTGCGCCCAAGCCCTTGGGAATACTTCTGGGAATATTTTCGTAAAAGCCGCCGCCCGTAATGTGCGAAACCCCTTTTACGGTGACTTGTTCAAACAGCGCCAGCATCGGCTTTACGTAGATCTTCGTCGGAGTAAGCAGCGTTTCGCCAAGGCTATTTCCGCCAAGCTCTTCCATCGGCGTTTTCAGGTCGGCATTTTCAATATCGAACACCTTTCTAACCAACGAGAACCCGTTAGAATGCACACCGCTGGACGGCAATGCGATCACCACGTCCCCCTCCTGCATTTTGGAGTTATCCAAAACCTTGGCTTTGTCTACAATGCCCACGCAAAAGCCTGCCAAGTCGTATTCGTCTACGGGATAAAAACCGGGCATTTCCGCCGTTTCGCCGCCAATGAGCGCCGCGCCCGATTGCACGCAGCCCTCTGCAACGCCTGCCACGATGTCCGCAATCTTTTCAGGAACGTTCTTTCCGCAAGCAATATAATCAAGGAAAATCTGCGGCTTCGCGCCCGCACAGATGATGTCGTTGGCGCACATCGCCACGCAATCAATCCCCACCGTGTCATGCTTATCCATTAAAAACGCAATTTTCAGCTTTGTACCCACGCCGTCGGTACCGCTGACCAGAACGGGACGAGTGATGCCCGTCAAGTCCAGCTCGAACAACCCGCCAAAGCCGCCGATTTCACTGTCTGCGCCCTTGATGATCGTTCTAGCAATGTGCGATTTCATCAGCTCTACCGCCTTATAGCCTGCCGTAATATCCACGCCCGCTGCTGCGTAGCTTTCCGATTTGGAGTTTTTCATTTTCTACCTCTTAATTATTTTCTGAAATTTTATGGTCGTATTTATTTTTGACGGGTACAGGCTCTGCCGTCGGATAGTTCCCGTCAAAGCACGCCGCGCAGTACCCTTTACAAGCGCCACCCTCGCCCAGCTTGAACACGTCCTCCAAAGGCAAAAAGCCCACCGAATCCGCGCCGAAAATCTTTGCAATCTCCTCCGTGGTATGGTTGCAGGCAATCAATGCCTTTCTGGACGAAATGTCGGTGCCGTAATAGCAGGGGTTCAAAAATGCTGGCGCAGACGAACGCACGTGAATCTCCTTTGCGCCCGCCTCACGCAAAAGCTTTACCACCCTTGCGCAGGTCGTACCGCGAACGATTGAATCGTCCACCAAAATAACCCGTTTCCCCTTCACCGTTTCAACAACGGGGTTCAGCTTGATCTTCACCTTGTCCTCGCGTACGTTTTGACCGGGATCAATGAAGGTCCTGCCGATGTATTTGTTTTTGATCAAGCCTAAGCCGTAAGGAATCCCCGACGCCTCTGCATAGCCGATCGCCGCGTCAATGCCCGAATCGGGCGCGCCGATTACGACGTCCGCCTCCACGGGATGCGCTTTGGCAAGAAATGCGCCCGCGCGCTTTCTGGCAAGGTGCACCGAACAGCCGGCTATCGTAGAATCGGGACGAGCCGTATATAAATATTCAAACACGCACATGCGTTCAAGCTTTTGTTCGCAATGCCCGTCCAAACAACGCACACCGTCCTTCGTAAAGACCAGCACTTCACCCTTTCGCACGTCTGCAACGTGCTGCGCCCCCACCGAGGTTAACGCGCAGCTTTCGCTGGAAATTACGTACTCGCCGTCCCCACGTCTGCCATAGCAAAGGGGCTTGATCCCGTTGGGATCGCGCACGGCAATCATCTTCTGCGGCGACATTACCAGCATCGCGTACGAACCTTCCATTTTTTCCATCGCCCGATATACCGCCTCTTCAATCGAAGCGGAACGGATACGCTCCTTGATGATCACCGCCGAAATAATCTCTGCGTCGTTGCCCGTATGGAAAATTGAGCCCTGCAGCTCCATCTCTTCCTTCAACTGCGCGGCGTTGACCAGCTTTCCGTCGATGGAAATTGCCAGCCTGCCTTTGCTGTGATTGACGACGATCGGTTCGGCGTTGATACGATCCTTCGTTTCGCTGGTGCCGTAGCGGACGTTGCCCACCGCCATTTGCCCCAGCCCCAAACCGCTTAACACGGCGGGCGTAAAGACCTCGTTCACAATCCCAGAGTCCTTATATGCATGGAATACGCCATCGTCATTTACAACGATACCACTGGATGCCTGTCCACGATGCTGCAGCGCGTACAAGCCGTAATATACGCTGGCAGCGACGTCCGCCGTTTCCGTGCCGAAAATGCCGAATACTGCCATTCGATCATTCCCCCATCAATCTGCGCATCATTTCCTGATACGCGCCCTCTACGCCGCCAAGATCGCGACGGAAGCGGTCTTTGTCCAGCTTTTCACCCGTCGTCGAATCCCAAAAACGGCAGGTATCGGGGGAAATTTCATCCGCTAAAACAATTTCGCCGTCCACGGTTTTGCCAAATTCCAGCTTGAAATCTACCAACGTGACGTTCAGTTTTTTGAAATATTCTTTCAAGGTCGCGTTCACCTTAAACGCCATTGCCTTGATCTGTTCAATTTCCTCCTTGGTCGCAAGCTTTAACGCCAACGCGTGATATTCGTTTAAAAGCGGATCGCCCAGATCGTCGTTCTTATACGAAAATTCAATGGTAGGCGCGTCGAACACCACCCCTTCGTTAACGCCGTAGCGCTTTGCAAACGAGCCTGCGGATATGTTGCGAATGATGACCTCCAAGGGAACGATAGAAACCTTTTTCACCAACGTTTCCCGATCGGAAAGCTCTTCCACGAAATGGGTCTTTACCCCTTCCTTTTCCAGGATCTGCATCAGGAAATTGCTCATCTTGTTATTGATGACGCCTTTGCCCTCAATCGTGCCCTTTTTCAAGCCGTTAAACGCCGTTGCATCGTCCTTGTACGATACGATCACCAAAGCGGGATCGTCCGTAGCGTACACTCTTTTTGCCTTGCCTTCGTACAGTTGCGCTTTCTTTTCCATGATTTTATCTCCGTAAAAAAATATTTTTTAAAATAATTCCTGCAACGCTTTATCGTCCGCGTTGATCTTGTCCCGCATTGCCGCCTTATATTCCGCAAGCCCCTTTTCAATTTCGGGGTACTTAATCCCCAAAATTTGCAACGCCAGCAGTCCTGCGTTTTCGCCGCCGTTTACCCCTACCGTAGCAACGGGTATCCCCGAAGGCATCTGCACGATGGACAAGAGGCTGTCCAGCCCGCCCATCATATCCGTTTTTACGGGCAAGCCGATGACAGGCAAAGTGGTCAACGCTGCAATCACGCCGCCAAGGTGCGCCGCTTTTCCCGCAGCGCAAATGATGACCTCAATCCCGTTTTCACGCGCGTTTGCCGCAAAGACGTGCGCCTCGTCGGGGGTTCTGTGCGCTGAAATTACACGCACCTCCGTTTCCACGCCAAACTTTTTCAGCACGGATACCGCAGGCTTTACCACCTCGAAATCCGATTTACTACCCATCAAAATACCAACTTTTGCCATAATCTGCTCCTTTTTCTAATAAAAAGGAGTGCAACCTAAGTTGCACCCCCCATTTTT
>JAZURU010000034.1:0-1564 GCA_045606365.1 Candidatus Scatosoma sp.
ACTGGTGTATTGTCTTCCTAAGACCGCTTGGCCTCCGACTTGACGCGGACGGCGTTTTTGCAGACATGCAAGAAGCGGTGGACAATGCGGCTTGCCTTTCGCTGACCTTCTCGGTGCGGGATACTTCGGTGGGCGGCGTGCAAATTCATAAGGGCGATCACATCGGCTTTTTGGGCAAGGAGCTGCGCGCTTGTGCAAAGACGCGCTTGCAGTGCTTAAAAGATCTGTTCCTTTGCGTAGACGACGTAGAGGATAAGGAAATCGTCACCGTGATGTACGGCGCAGACGCCACCGACGAGGACCGTGAAACGGTGCAGACCTTGGTGGAGGAGCTTTGCCCCGACGCCGAGCTTTTAGAATACGATTGCGGGCAGCAGCTGTACTGCCTTTTGATCAGTCTGGAATAAAACAGCAAGGAGAAAAATTATGAAAACGAAGGTGTTTTGTACGTCGACAGGGTGTTTGGAATACGCCCCCAAGCGCTATCAGGAAATGGGGATCGGGATCATTCGTATCCACGTTTTGTTTGAGGGAAAGGAATATTTGGAAGGGATCGGGTTGGACCCCGTAGAATTTTACGAAAAGCTGGAAAAGCTGGAGGACCCGAAAAACAACCTGCCAAAGACGGCGATGCCCACCCGCGCGGAGATTCAAGAGCATTTTGATCGGGCAATCGCAGAGGGCTATGACGAGGCGATTGTCATTGCAATCAGCTCGGCGATGGGCGGCACGTACAATCTGATCCGCATGATCGGCGAAGAGTATGCCGACCGTTTGAAGGTGACGGTGATCGACAGCAAGATCACTTGCTTTGGCGAGGGCTTGTTGGCGGTGAAGGCGCAGGAAATGGTCAACGCGGGCGTGCCTACCGAAACGATTGTAAAAGAGATCGCTTGGATGATGCAGCATCAGGAATTTGTCGGGGTGGACGGCAAGCTGGACTACCTCATTTACAACGGCAGATTAAAAGGCGGCAAGGCGTTCTTTGGTAAGATGCTGTCCATCTGTCCCGTGGTGCACTTTACGAAAGAGGGGGAGATCGTGGCGCTTTGTAGCGTTCGTACCCAGAAAAAGGCGTTGCATAAAACCTGCGAGGTTTTGAAAGAGCTGATCGGCGATAGAAAACCCGAGGATTACCTGTTGTGGCACGTTTACACGGGCCCGTCGCTGTTGGAAACCTTAAAGGGGATCGAGGGAGAATACGGCATCGAGTGTAATCACGAGCCTGTAATTATGTCCCCCGTCAGCGGCTGCCATAACGGACCTTGGTTGGCGGGCTATGGATTGTTATTCCTGCGTAGAGAGGACGAACCGCTGGAATAAGATGAACACAAAAAAGAAATGCCATGCGTTCGGCATTTCTTTTTTATTTTATAAAAAAATTTCTAAATCGTCTATTGACAAGATAAAAAAACTGTGCTATCATAGTAAAAGTGAGCAGGGCGTTTGCTCGGCTACATAGAAGGAAAAATTATAGTAAGGAGTGATGATAAACATGGCAAAATCCAGATTGATCGGTAGTTATCCCGTAATCGGTATCCGTCCTACCATCGACGGCAGAAGA
>JAZURU010000035.1:0-2359 GCA_045606365.1 Candidatus Scatosoma sp.
CCACTGCGGGGAGTTGATGAAATTTCCGTATGCCTTGAAAAGCAAGACGGGAACCTTTGCATGCTTGCACAATTTACCAAGCGCCTCGTCCAGCCGTTCGTTGATGCCAGCAAAAGAGAAACGCGCCTCGGGATAAAGGGCAACCGATTGCTTTTCCGTTCTTAAATAGCGCAGCATATGCTTTGCGGTGACGGTGGTGTGGGTGAACTTACGTTTGGGGATGCCGCCGATACCGTACATCAGCCAATCGCCACGGCGAAATTCTTCCACGGACATCACCCAACCTGTCGTACGGGGCAACAGCCCACACATCAGCTGCGGGAAGTCCATAAAGGACGCGTGCGAACAAAGAATGAGGAAAGGGCCTTTCATCTTCTTTACCGCTTTTTCCGTCTTCACGTGCCCATTGTTAAACAGCATATAAATAGGACCTGCCACCATTTCCGCAACGCGCAGCCACCATCTGGGCTTGATCGGTTTGCGGTGCATATCAAAACGTTTTGGTTGTTTTTTCATAAAAAATCCTTTGTTAAATGTGTAATATAGCATATTATAGCACACATTTGTTAAAAAATCAATGCGTTTTTGTTAAAAATTTTTAACCGTATAAAAAAAGCACGCGCTAAGCAGCGTGTGCTTTTTTGTTTTTCTGTTTGAGGAATCAATTCTCTTTCTTTTTAAGAAGTACGACGCCTGCCGCCAGCAGCATAGCCGTCAAGCCGCCGCCGAGGGCAACCGAGCCCGAACAGCCGCCTGCATTTGCGTTCAAGGCAGGGATCATATCCCCTTCAATTGCGCCGCAATGGGAGCAGGTACGTTTCCGCATGCCTTCTTCGGTTTCGGTGGGCTCTTTGATGGTTTCCCATTCTCCCCAAACGTGTCCGTCGGGGGTGGTGGAGCTGCTGCCGCTGTTGCCGCTATTGGTAGAACCCGAGTTGCCGCCCGTGCTGTTGTTGCCGCTGTCGGTCGAGCCTGAGTTATTACCTGAACCAGTATTGCCGCCCGTGGAGTCATTGTCGCCATTGCCGCCGGTAGAATCGCCGATGCCCTCGCCGTAGAAGGTAATGGTGTTAATCATTGCCCGCTTGCCATCGCTTGCAGTTTCCACGGTAATCGTCTTGTTGGTAGTGGTGTCTACGGAAATGGTTTCGTATTCGCCGTCGTCCGAACTTTTGGTCAATGCATACTCCATTCCATTGATTTTTACAACCGAGGGTTTAGCCTTGTACTTTGCAACCGCAATAGCTACCATGTCTACGTCGTCTGCTACAGTAAACGTGAAAGAGCCAGTATTGCTGCCCGTGCCCAGCTTGATGCAGCCGTTGCCTTTGGCATCACGTGCGCCGAAATAACTACTTGTACCGTTTGTGATATTCAAAGTGTAGCCGTTGTTCGTATAGGTTTGGCTGGTGGAGAGGCTGCCGTCGTTGTGCGAGGCAGAGCCGTCGTCGCCCAAATTGAATACCGCCAAGCAATCGTCGGGCAGTTCAGGGGTGATGGTCGAGCCGCCGCCCGAAGAGCTATTTCCACCCGAGGAGCTATTTCCATCCGAAGAGGAGTTGCCACCTGTCGAACCATTGCCACCAGAAGAACTTACTAAGGAAAAGGTGGGCTTATTGAATTCTACCGTGCCGTTGTAATTCTTGATTTCGCCCAAAACAGTGATGGTGTCGCCGACGTCCAAATCGTAGCCTTCTTTCAGCCAGTGGCAATACATCGGGTATTCTTCATATCCGTCGACAACGAAGGTGAGGCAAATATTTTTGGTGTTAGAATCTCTTTCTTTGACGTTCGTGATTTTTCCCGTCAAACTGTACGAGCCAAGTGTTTCACCCGAGTTAAGGGCGTAAGCCGCTTTCAAGATGGATTCGGCATTGTTTGCATCCACGGTAGGGGTATCGGGAGTCGTGCTGCCGCCCGTGTTGCCGCTGCTGGAAGGGGGAACGACCACGCCGCCGTTGGCAATCATGGAGGGGGTGTTCATGCCCGTGGGTACTTCTTCGCTGAACAGCAGCCACGCAAGCTCGGGATAATCGACAAATACGTTTCTCGTACCCGTAATGGATTGCACGGAATCGTTTCTACCCATTTCCCAAGTATCGACGGGGTCAGCTTCCATCCATTCCAAAAGCACGGATTTGCTTTCCATAACGCCGCTCGTGCCCCACATTTTGGAGGTGTTGCCCCAGCGGGTATATACGTATAAGACGATACGCGCGCAGTCGCCGCGAAGGTCAAGTGCGCCGCCGCTTTCGCTGTTGGGGTTATAGTAGCCGCCACTTTTGCCGTACGCCGTATTTTGGCGGGACGAATTTTCTCTGACGGAAGTGGGGCGAATCATCATTACGTCGTCCTCGTC
>JAZURU010000036.1:0-2756 GCA_045606365.1 Candidatus Scatosoma sp.
CTACCATACCCAATGCTTCCATCATAATTTTTTTTCTCCTATTTTAATTTTTTATTTTTTTCTGTTTTTTGTAGAGCCGCGATAAAGGGCACACCCATTTTTCGCTTTTACCTCAACTTGTCCTTACCGAGCGCGCTTAAATGCGCGAACCATTCGATTTCTTCACTCTGCCTTGCGATGATCTTGTGCGTGATGTAGAGGCCGCGCTTTTCCGCCTCCGCTTTACCGACCGCCACCGCCGCTTCGACCGCTGCCGCGCTGCCCTCTGCCTTGATTGCCATCACCAAAGGTACTTTTGCCGCATCGCCCGCCGCGGGCTTGTTTTTGTCGATCGCCACGATTTTTACGTCCGCCGCCTTCGCCATCGCATCCGCCACCACAATGCTGGTGGTGAAACCGAATACTTCTATCATTCCGAGTGCCATAATTTTTCTCCTTTCGCAAAATATGCAAGACGCAAGCATGACAAGAAGAACGAGGACTTTCCCGACGGGACGTTTACATGACGTAAACGAGCGAGGGAAAACACAAGTTCCACGCTGTATTGCATAGCGGATTCTTATTTTGCTACGTAGCAGATCTTAATCCCCTTTTGCGCCACGTTGACTTCCATCGCCTCGTTCAGCTGATCCAACGGGAATTCGTGGGTGATCAGATCCTTGATCGGAATGTTCATCTCTCTTGCCTGGCGCAGGAACGCCATCGTCGTGGGATAATCGTCTGCGCTGTAATCCCAAGAGCCGACAAGGTTGATTTCCTTGTTGCACATTGCAAAGTGCGGGTTGACGGGATATTCGCCGTTGTTTACGAAGAAGCCCATTTCACAAAGCCCGCCGCCACGACGGATATATTCGTAAATATCCTTTGCCGCCGCAGGTGCGCCCGTGCATTGGAATGCAAAGTCTGCGCCCACGCCGTTTGCCACGCTCTTAACCAGCTTTACTCTTTCTTCCAGCGTGGTCACCTCGCGGAAGTTGATCACCGTTTTTGCGCCCAGCTTTTTCGCCATTTCAAGCCGCATCGGCGTGCCGTCGATGGCGATGATGTGGTTGATACCCGCTGCGCGCAGCACGCTGATCATTACCAAACCAACCGGACCAAGGCCTTGGATCAAAACCTTAGAATTGAAATTCAAAAGCCCCGTGGTGTTGGCACGCTTTAATGCGTGTACGCATACGCAAGCCAGCTCTAACAGCATTCTTTCCTTAAGGTCAAGGTCGTTCACCACGAAATAGGTTGCGCCCTTGCCACGGATCAAGATGTGGGATGCAAACCAACCGGTGAAAGGATTTGCATCGCTGTGCGGAATCAAGCCGAACACGCCCTGCTTATCGCACAGGTTGGTGTTTGCGGGATGATTGCGGCAGATATGACATTCGCCGCAGCTGATTACCGAAGTGACCACCTTATCGCCCACCTTGATGGGGTTGCCTGCCGTGTCAAACTTGATGTTTTTGCCCAGCGCGATAACTTCGCCCGTGCCCTCGTGCCCAAGGGTGACGGGAATGATGCCAAACGGATCGCCCTTCCATTCGTGAACGTCCGTGCCGCATACGCCGCAGCCCTCTACCTTTACCAAAATGTCGTCGTCTTGGAGCGCGGGAATCGCAAATTCCTTGACTTCGATTTTCTTCGTACCCGTCAGCATAGCGACCTTACCCGTCTTGGGTACGCCGCCCTTTGCCGCAGGCGCGTTGAGATCGCCCAAAATTTTACGGACGATGCTTTCTACCTGAGATGCAGTAATATCCATAATTTTTTCTACTCCTTATTAAAACGCAGCCTTAGATGATGCGGAAGTTATCCGACATCACGCAGCGACGATAGCGCGTGAAGCTTCTTGCGCTGGTCAAGCCTTCGCCCGTCGGCCCTGCAATCGTGAACGTCGTATGACCCTCTCCGCCAAAGCCGATCCCTGCGTACGAGGGTGCGTTTTTGACGAAGATCGTCGTTTCCACCGCCCGCGCAAAACGGGTGAGGTGATCGATGTTCTTCGAATGCATGTGCGCCGTATGACGGTTGCCGTGTTCTGCCTTTACCGCAAGGTCGATCGCCTGATCGATGTTGTCCACGCGGACGATGGGCAGGATTGGCATCATCAACTCGTGCTGGACGAAAGGATGATCAAAGTCCGTTTCACAGATGATACAGCGAACGTCGCTGCCTACCTTTACGCCGATCTTTTCAAGCAGCACTGCCGCATCTCTGCCTACGCAATCGCGGCTGACCGTCTTTTTGACAATGCCCGTCTTGGGGTTCTTCACGTCCACCAAAACGATGTTTGCCAGCTTTGCGGCTTGCTCTGCGTTGATCTTGTAAGCGCCGTTTTTCAGCATCGAGGAAATCAGTTCGTCTGCGACAGAACGGAAGACAAACACTTCCTTTTCTGCAATACAAGGCAGGTTGTTATCGAACGAGCAGCCGTCGATGATGTCCTTGCCTGCTTTTACAACGTCTGCGGTATCGTCCACGATGACGGGAGGATTGCCCGCGCCTGCGCCGATCGCTTTCTTCCCGCTGGAAAGTACGCTGCGTACAACGCCAGGGCCACCCGTACAAACCAGCAAGCGAATGTTCGCATGCTTATACATAATCTGCGCCGTGTCCAGCGTGGGCTTTACAACGGACGCCACCAAAACCTTCGGCCCGCCTGCCATTGCAGACGCGCGGTTGACAAGGTCCACTGCGTAATTCGAGGTCGCGATTGCGTTCGGGTGCGGATTGAACACCACGCCGTTGCCCGCCGCAATCATACC
>JAZURU010000037.1:0-4185 GCA_045606365.1 Candidatus Scatosoma sp.
GAAGTGAAGAATCTCAAAACAAAGCGCCTTGCCGTTCCTTGTCATTGCAATCCCTAAGGCGCGGCAATCCTTTCCACCCCCATTTTTTTGCACAAAGGTGCCTGTTTTACACAATAAAAAGCTGCCTGCAAAAGCAGACAGCCTTTTCGCTTAATTTTCCATTTTTTCAAGCAGCTCTTCCAATCGGTACAGATCATCCTCGGAATAATATTCCAGCACAATTTTCCCTTTTTCCTCGTTGCCGATCAAGGTCACCTTGGTTTTAAAAATTTCTCGCAGACGCGCCACCAACGCTTTCAACGCGTCCCTGTCCCCACTGTTTTTCTTTTTTCTGGCTCTTTCCTCACCAAAAAACGCCTGCGCCGCCTTTTCGGTTTCCCGCACGGTGTAGCCGTGTTCAATCACCGAGCAGGCAAATGCATACTGCTTATCTTTCGGCATTCTGACCAGCGCCCGAGCATGCCCCGCAGACAGCTGCTCGCTTTCGATCAAGCCCACCACCTCGGGGGAGAGGGTCAGCAATCGCAAAGTATTCGCCACCGCAGGTCTGGATTTTCCCACCATCGCTGCAACCACGTCCTGCGTCAACCCGTATTCCTTGACCAACCGCCCCATCAAATATGCCTCTTCCATAGCGGGCACGCCGTCCTTGATGTGCTGGGCGACGGTGAAGATTTCCGCATCCTCGTTTTCAAAGCGGTAGACCTTGCAAAGCACCGTTTTTACACCCGCAAACCGCAGCGAAAAATATTCCCGTTCCCCGGAAAGGAGCACGTATTCCCCGCCCAAAAAGTTCACCGACAGATGCGGCATCCCCTCCAAAACGAATTTTGCAGCCAAGGCGCGCATCTGTTTTTCCTTCCAGCGGTTTTCCCCTTTGCAAACGATCTCCGCCAACGGCAGCGTTTTTAAGGTGTATTCCACTTTTGTCAAATCGTTTTTCGCTCTACGCATTTTCTCTTTTGCCTCTTTTCACAGCCAGCCACAGCCGTGCCGATCCAACCTTCTTTTTTATAAAAAGGCAAAGCGATACGCTCTGCCTTTTCGCTTTATTCGTTATCCTGTTTAGGGGTTTCCTGTTCTTCCACCGCTTCCGCGGGCGTTTTTTCAGTTTCCGTACCCTCTGTCACCTTTGCCGCAGTTTCCTCCGCTTTTGCCGCTTCCTTTGCGGGATTTACCGCTTTTGCAAACATGTTTTCGCGGGGTTTGCCCTCTTGCTCTTCCATAAACGCAAACACTTCCTTGTAATCCGCGCCCTTGACCAGCATCATAACCTCTTCGTTGTAGATGGTTTCTTTTTCCACCAACACACGCGCCATGTTATCCAAAACCGAACGATTTTCTTTCAGCAGCTTTCTAGCTCTTTCGTGCGCTTCGGTGATGATACGGCGCACTTCTTGATCAATGATCGCCGCCGTTTCAGGGGAGCAGGTACGCCCCGAATGTCCGTATTCCATACCCATAAACACAGGCTGATCGTTATCGTACGCCACCAAACCAAGCTTGTCGCTCATACCAAGCTGGGTCACCATCTGACGGGCGATTGCCGTCACCTGCTGGATATCCCCGTATGCGCCGCCCGATACGTCGTGCAGCACAATCTCTTCTGCAACACGTCCGCCCAGCGCCATACAGATACGGTCCATCATATAATTGTACGTCCACTTTTCGTCGTCGCTGTCAGGGCGGGTCATTGTGTAGCCGCCTGCTTTCCCTCTGGGAATGATGGTCACCTCATGCACAGGGTCGCAATATTTGCAAAGACAAGCCAGCACCGCGTGTCCCGCCTCGTGATACGCCGTCAAACGTTTATCCGCCTCGGTGACGACGTGGCTCTTTTTCGCAGGACCCATCAACACCTTGTTGATGCCTTCGTACAACTCGTGGTTGCCAATCAGCTTTTTGCCAGCCCTTGCCGCCAAAATTGCCGCCTCGTTCAAAAGGTTTGCAAGCTCTGCGCCGGAAAAACCGGCCGTAATACGCGCCACCGTCTTAAAATTAACGTCGGGTGCCATCGGTTTATTTCTTGCGTGCACCTTTAAAATTTGTTCTCTGCCCTTGACGTCGGGAAGATTGACGTTGATCTTTCTATCAAAACGACCGGGACGGAGCAACGCAGGGTCCAAAATGTCGTCGCGGTTGGTTGCCGCCATAACGATAATGCCCTGATTTTCTTCAAACCCGTCCATCGCGACAAGGATTTGGTTGAGGGTCTGTTCTCTTTCATCGTGGCCGCCGCCAAGACCTGCGCCACGTCTACGCCCTACGGCGTCGATTTCGTCGATAAAGATGATACAGGGTTGGTTCTTTTTCGCCACGTCGAATAAATCGCGCACACGCGACGCGCCAACGCCCACGTACATTTCTACAAAGTCCGAACCGGACACCGAGAAGAAGGGCACGCCCGCTTCCCCAGCAACCGCCTTTGCAAACAGCGTTTTACCCGTGCCCGGAGGGCCAACCAGCAGCACACCCGAGGGAATTTTTGCGCCGAGGTCAGAAAATTTTTTGGGGGATTTTAAAAATTCCACCACTTCTTTCAATTCTTCCTTTTCCTCTTCCGCGCCCGCAACGTCGGAAAAACGCACTTTCAGATTGTTTTGCACGTGCGCCTTCGACTTGCCAATGCCCATCGTGTGATCTCTGCCACCCGACATCTGACGGAATAAGACGAATACCAGCACCAAACCGATACCAATCGACAGCATCGGGAAAATATAATCGAGAATGCTTCCCGCGTTGGGGTTAGAGAATGTGACGGTGACGCCGTTCAGCGCCGCGCCCATCTCTTCCTTGAACGCCGCCCAATCCGCGTAATAATGTACGCTGGGCATATTGATGGAATATCGTTCGTTGTTGAGCCCCAACGCCTCCCAAACAAAGGCATTCGGGGTAATTTCTTTAATCTTCCCCGCTAAAATCAATTCCTTAAACTTGGACGCAGCCAAGGGCGTCGTTCCAAACGCAAACATATCGGAAAACAGCAAGAATGCCAGCCCCAGCAACAAAATGCCGCCGATAATCCAAATGATAATCCTTGTCTTCTTGTTCAAAATTTTATCTCCTTCAAAACCCGTTCTTTTTAACCTAAAGTATTATAAACACTTTTGATAGAACGTGAAACATTTTCAATAAAAACATTTTACCATAAAAAAGCTTGTTTTATCAAGCAATTCTTTGCCCAAAAAGAAAACTTTCACCCATGTTTCACAACCTTTTTTCGGCAACCGCCTTTACAAAAAAGCAGCGCTCTTTGCGCGGCAGGAACGGCTGTTTTACACGATATGATGCCGAGGCAACCAACCCAACAATTTTATTCATTGTGGATAACTTCTCTTTTACGAACGTACGTTTGTGGAAAACTGCGTAATTTTTTGTTGATATCCCGTTCTTTTTTGATATTTTCGACAATTTTCGACAGTTTATCCACCAATTTTTTAGCTTTACTGTTTTTTAGGTTGTGCAAATTTGGGGGTATTTATCCACAATTTGCGTTTATTTTTTAGATTTTTTTGCCTGTTTTTCCTTTTTTTGCCCTATTGTGTGCTTTTTAAGAAAAATTTATCCACATTTTTGGAAAAGTGAGTGTGGAAACCGTGTATTTTTCCACAAATTTGCAGATTTTGGCGTTTTTTTATCCTCTTTTTCTGCCTAAAATGAATAAAATGTGAATAATTGCAAACGCATTTATCCACATTTTTCACAATCGTTTTTAGATTAACCTACGGTGAACCAAGCGAATACCGCCAAAAGCGGATTGCTATTATACAAGCCTTTTAGGATCAAAGTATTATTAAAGAAGTTCGTCATCCACGCAGCGGGGATCAAGGAAAGCAACGCCAACAAAATACACACCACGGCAAAAGCCTTAAACGAGCCTGCCAAAATACCACCCAAAACGTTGATTTTCGCGATAAACGGCGAGGATTCGGCTACCTTATTTAAAATTCCCTTAAGCAGCAGCATCAACAGCTTTGTGATGATAAACACCGCCACCGCGCACAGCACGGTTGCCAAAAACGAACCGATAACGTCGCCAACGTACTGCCCCAGTAGCGTTCCCGCGGGGATCTCCCCAACGTACGCGTTAATTTCGGTTAAGACGGCGTCCTTTAAAAATTCCGGCAACGCCATTCCGTCCAAGGTTGCGCGCCAGCCCTCGGTGGAAATATCCAAATCAAAGGG
>JAZURU010000038.1:0-2920 GCA_045606365.1 Candidatus Scatosoma sp.
GATCCGACTTCGAAAAAGCTTTGAAATTCGAATTGCAGCATCTGTGCAGGCAACGCCAAAAGAATGATTCTGCCATACAGCACACAATCCTCCAGCATCTGCCCCTCCGCGCCCAGCCATTGTACGATGGGGCGCAAAAACAAAATTGCCACCATCGCCAAAGCGATGCCAACAACCACCGTCATATACACAAACAGCGAGAAAATGCGGTTGGCTTTTTCCACCTTGCCTTTGCCCAGGTTTTTCCCGATCAATGCGCTGCCGCCTGCGCCAACCATAAAGCCCACCGCGCCCAAAATCATCAGGACGGGATAAACAAAGTTGATGGCGGTAAACGCCGTTTCCCCAACGAAATTCGAAACAAAAAATCCATCCACCACACCGTATACGGAAACAAACACCATCATCACGATGGTGGGCAGGGTGAAACGGAACAATTTTGAATAGGTAAAATGATCGGAAAGTTTTACGCTCATAGGACATAATAATTCGCCGCGCAAAGGATTTTACACGGCGAGAAAGCTTTTTTAATTTTTAATCGGTTCGCAGGTGATACGCATCCCCAAGGATTTAAACGTTTTCAAATCGACGTCCGAAACCAGCACGGTAGAGTGCACTTCGCTGCCCTTCAGCTTGTCCAGCTGATCCAGCGCCAGCTTCGCCGTTTCGTTTTCCACAGCGCAGATCGCTAGCGCCATCAACACCTCGTTGGTGTGCAGGCGAGGGTTGCCCGCGCCCATATAGTTGACCTTTAATTTCTGCACCGGCTCGATGACCGTGGGGGAAATCAGCTGGATCTTATCGTCGATCCCGCCCAGCTGCTTTAACGCATTCAACAGCGCCGCCGCCGACGCTCCCAACAGCTTGCTGGTCTTGCCCGTGACGATTCCGCCGTCCGTCGTAGCAATCGCCACCGCTGGTCCCTTCGTTTTCTCCGCTTTTTTCAAGGCGGGTACGACAGGCTTTCTGTCCTCTACGGTCAGCCCCTGCTTACTCATCAAGATCTCAATTTTCCCTACGACCTCTTTGCCAACGCGCGCCTTTCTGGCGTCGCATTGCGCGTCGTAATAACGGCGAATGATTTCATCGCGGCTTGCCGCCTTACAGACCTCGTCATCCACCACGCAAAAGCCCGCCATATTCACCCCCATATCCGTGGGGGACTTATACGGTGATTTGCCCAAGATCTTTTCCAGCATCGCATTGACAACGGGGAAAATTTCTACGTCGCGGTTATAATTCACCGCCAATGTGCCGTACGCCTCCAAATGATAGGGGTCAATCATATTCACGTCGTTCAAATCCGCCGTAGCCGCCTCGTAGGCAAGATTGACGGGGTGGGAAAGGGGTAAATTCCAGATCGGAAAGGTTTCAAATTTCGCATATCCCGCCTTGACCCCACGCTTGTTTTCGTGATAGAGCTGGGAAAGGCAGGTTGCCATCTTTCCGCTGCCCGGGCCAGGAGCCGTCACCACCACCAAGCGGCGCTGGGTAGGGATAAATTCGTTTTTGCCGTATCCTTCCTCGGAAACGATCTTCTGTACGTCCGAGGGATAGCCCTCGATGGCGTAATGCTTGTAGACCTTGATGCCCAGGTTTTCCAAACGCTTGATAAACGCGTCTACACGCGGCAACGATTGATACATCGTCATCACCACGCTGCCTACGTAAAGCCCCTTCTTTTTGAAAATTTCAATCAGGCGCAAAACGTCTGCGTCGTAGGTAATCCCCAAATCGTTTCTATACTTATTTTTTTCGATATCGTTCGCGGAAATGACCACCAAAATTTCGGCAATGTCTTTCAGCTTTAACAGCATCTTGATCTTGCTGTCCGGCTCAAACCCAGGCAATACGCGGGCGGCGTGATAATCGTCAAACAGCTTTCCGCCAAATTCAAGGTACAGCTTATCGCCAAACTCGGCAATACGTTCTTCGATTTTTTCCGATTGCAAAGAAAGATATTTCTTGTTGTCAAAGCCCTTACGTATCATAGCCGCGCTCCTTCGTCAATATACTTTTCTATTATAACAAAACAGCGAAAAATTGTCAACGCTCTACAAAATATTTCTCGGTTTTTTCCATTTTTTTGTCTTTGACAAAAAGCCCGACGGTTTTCCGCCGAGCTTTTCATTTTTTCATCCCATATTTAAATGCACAACCTACTTTAATACCTGAAAATGCTTTATTCGCTCTGCGTCAAAGGACAGCAGAACGCGGTACGTCCCTTTTTCCTCCTCGATCTCGATCGAAAGCGGACTGCTCAGCTCGAAATATTCCGAAAGTTTTCCCTGCAAATCCCGCAAAATTAGCCGTTTACATTCTTCGCTCATCACCGCTTTATCCGCCTGCAATACGCCGTACGCGCGTTGAAACATTTTACCCATACCGTCACAAACTCCTTTTTAAACTCCTGCGAACGCTGCCAAAAAAGCCGAGGTAGCGTTTGGTGGGATCGAACACACGTTTCTTCCCCCCGCGCAAAATTTCCGCCGCATACCTTACGGAAACGTGTGGGGTTAAAACGGTTTCACACGGCAGCGTATACAGATACGGAACCACCCCTAAAACGGGCAATTTTAATAGCTTTGCAATCTCCGCAGGGGAAAATTCTTCGCCGCTGACCACCAAATCCCCACGGGAACTGTTGATTATCAGCGACAATGTATTCACCCCCAACCCTTTCAGCCGCTGAATTGCCTTATCCGCATCCCGCACGGAGGAAAGCTGCGGCGTCACCACCACGACTCCCTCGTCCGCTACCGAGGCAGCCAGATAAAAGCCCTTATCCACCCCCGCGGGGCTGTCGATGAGGATATAATCAAACTCACTTTCCAGCTGCCCGATCATCGCGCCAAACCGAGTTCCGTCGTCCTCAAAGGCGTATTTACCCCCGTCCAAGAGAAATAAGGAGGGGTATTTT
>JAZURU010000039.1:0-5970 GCA_045606365.1 Candidatus Scatosoma sp.
TGCTTACCGACCTTGCTCGCTCGGATATGTCCGAGGCAGTAGAGGATGCGTTCCGCTATGGAAAGGTGGTTTTTGCAACGACCACCTATAATGGGGATATTTTCCCCTTTATGCGGGAATTTATTGCCAGCCTTGTCGAACGCAATTTCCAAAACCGTACGGTAGCATTCATAGAAAACGGTAGCTGGGCGCCTATGGCGACAAAGGTAATGCAGGGAATGCTGGAAAAATGTAAAAACCTGCGATATACGAATGCGACGGTGAAGCTGGTTTCTGCGCTTGGCGAGGATGCGGCGGAACAGGTGCGCGTTCTTGCAAAAGAACTTTGCGATTGTTAAAAAAATAGGGCATATCACCCCATTTTTTCAACAAAAGGATTGACAACCTAGGCGTGAACTGTTATAATGAGCAATAGAAACGATTAAGGAGAAAGAAATATGGCAAACGTATGTGTAATCACCGGCGGTGGCAGCGGCATGGGGTTGGAAGCGGCGAAATTTATGCCCAAGGACAAGATTATCGTAATCTCTGGCAGAACGATGAGTAAGCTGGAGGGGGGCGTAGCGCAGTTGAAAGAACTTGGCTATGAGGCGTATGCAAAGACCTGCGACACGTCGGATAGAGAAAGCGTAAAAGAGCTGGTGGCTTTCGCGACTTCTTTGGGGGAAGTGAAGAACGTTATCAACTCGGCAGGGGTATCTCCTGCGATGAAGGGCACGCCGGAAGGGATCTTGCGTATCAATGCGTTAGGTACGGTATACGTGAACCAAGAATTTTCTAAGGTGATGAACCCTGGCAGCGTCATCGTAGACGTTTCGTCCAACTCGGCGTACGTTTTACCCTCGTTCATCATTCCGAAGAAAGCGTATGCGCTTGCGGAAACGAACGAAGAGCTGTTCCTGAAAAAGCTGGTAAAAAAATCGGGGCTTGCCAAGGGCGAATATCAGCAAAAGGGCTTTGCGTATTCCCTTTCGAAAGACTTTGTGGTTTGGTATGCGAAGAAATGCGCGTTTGAATACGGCTTGAAAGGGATTCGTGTGGTATCCCTCAGCCCTGGTTTGATTGCTACGGATATGGGCAACCTTGAAAAGGAAGAGGGCGGTATGCTGATTCCGTTTGCGGCGGAAGAAAGAATGGGTAAGCCTGAAGAGCTGGGTTATGCGCTTGCGACGGTAGCGGACGAAAGAAACGGTTATCTTGCGGGCGTAGACGTGCTTTGCGACGGCGGCAGCACGAACGGCATGAAAGAATTCAAGAAAAAGAAAAAATAAGAAATTACGCCCGAAAAACGGGCGTAAATAAGGGGTCATAGCGCAGTTGGTAGCGCGTTTGAATGGCATTCAAAAGGTCGGGGGTTCGACTCCCCCTGGCTCCACCAAAAAATCGACAAGTTTCGACAAGGGACTTGTCGATTTTACTTATTACCTCTTCACTCTTACTTTTCACTAAAAGAGCCTATCGATTTTTGAATGTAAGAAGTAATAGTGAATAGTGAAAAGGTGCGAGAAATAGAAAAACGATGAATGGGATCTTTTTTCTACAAAATAATCGCAAAAAATTGTCGAGCTGCAAGGTTTTTTTTGATAAAGCTCTTGATTTATTGAAAAAAGTATAGTATAATATACGTTAAATAACAAATGCGCGTATGCCTATGCGTACGCAAACGAAAGACAGAGGCAACATGAAAAAAATACTCATTGTAGAATTTGCTGGCGGCTGGGTGCTCAAACATAGAAACGATGCAATCAAGCCTACCAAACTCGTTGAAAATTTTTTAAAGGAAAAATTTGCGGAAAAAATCACCGTAGAGGAAACCAGCTTTACGGAGGTTTCTGCTACCTTCGAGGACGGAGAGCTTGCGGAAACCGACTTGATCGCAGCGGTGCGCAGCTACGTAAAAGAACGCTACGAAATCGCGGAAGATAGCGACGTGGTGTCCTTTGCCGTACGCGCGCAAGAAATGACGTCAAAGGAACAGCCGTCGGACGCACCGACGGAAACGCCGAAGGCGGAAACTGAACAAAAGGCCCCCCCTAAGGAATTCTTAGAGGAGCACGTTAAAAAAATCGACGCAATCATCGGCGGGGATGAGTTTAAAGCGCTTGCCAAAGAGATCGTGGCGATTGCGCCCAGTATCGTAGAATGTGGCAATCCCGATATTTTCACCTATCAGAGCTATCTGTTTTCCATCAACGACGGATATGGGCTCAATACGTACTTGGCGCATTTGGCGTCCTTAGTGCAGCTTTCAGGGATCAAAAAAATCAATCTTTCCGATCCGTTCGAAATGTTCACGCTGCAGTTGGATAAGGATACCTCGGAAACGCCGTTCAAGCCGATCTTCGACGAATTTAGAAGGGGGAGAAAGGACCAGATCAAAATCCTTTGCATTGATATCAGCGAATGGATGAACAAGCTGGAAAGCAAAGCGTTTAAAGAGCTGCTTTCTGCGTTAGAGGGTCAGCTGGATAAGTTTATCGTGGTGTTCCGTATTCCCTTTGTTGATAAAGAGGTTTTGGAGCAAGTTCGCTGCGTATTGAACGATCTTTTGTACGTTCGCGCCATTTCTTTCCCGCCTTATACACACGAAGAATTGCAGCAATGCGCGGTAGAGGAATTAAACCGTTTTGGTTTCAAAATGTCTAAAAACGCTTGGGAGTGTTTCCATAGGCGTCTGTCTGAAGAACGTAGCGACGGTAAATTTTACGGGTTGAATACCGTGAAAAAGGTCGTGCGTGAATTGCTGTATAAAAAACAGCTTTCCAATGCGTTGAAAAAGAACAAGGATACGGTGATTTCGCGTAAAGACGCGCAGGAAATTTGCTCTACCGTAGACCACGCAGGGCTCAGTGGCTATCAGATGCTGGAAAAGATGGTGGGCGGCGACGTGATTCGCCAGCGCTTGGATGAGATCATCACGCAGATTGAGCTGGCGCATCAGGATAAAACCCTCGGCGCACCCTGTATTCATATGCGCTTTGTTGGCAACCCTGGTACGGGTAAAACCACAGTGGCAAGAATTGTGGGTAAGATTTTAAAAGAAAAGGGGATCCTGCGTATCGGTAATTTCTACGAATGCGCGGGTAGAGATCTTTGCGGTAGATACATCGGGGAAACTGCGCCCAAGACGTCGGCAATCTGCCGCGATGCGTACGGTTCGGTGCTGTTTATCGACGAGGCGTACTCCCTTTACCGTGGGGACGGCAACGATCGCGACTATGGCAGGGAGGCGTTGGACACCCTGATTGCAGAGATGGAAAATCACCGTTCTGACTTGGTGGTTATCATGGCGGGCTACACAGAGGATATGGACCAATTGATGAAGGGCAACGCAGGGCTTGCCAGCCGTATGCCGTATGTCATCGAATTCCCGAATTTCACCCGTGAACAGCTGTATACCATCTATTGTTCGATGGTGGGCAATCGCTTTAAATACACGGAGGATTTGCTGCCTGCCGTGAAGGAATATTTCGATTCCTTGCCCGACGCTTTGATTCAGGCGAAGGAATTTAGCAACGGCCGATTTGTTCGCAATCTGTTTGAAAGAACGTGGGCGAAAGCGGCAATGCGCTGTCAGCTGGCAAAGGTATCCACCGTCGTTTTAACGAAGGACGATTTCTTGCGCTCGATCGGCGATTCTGAATTTAAAATCAATGCTGTCAAGAAAAAACGCAGCATAGGATTTATTGACACGATATAAATAGGAGGATAGATCAATGGCAGACAAAAATGAATTGATGCAGGCAAAAGCAACCTTCGACACGCTGTGCGAAATGCTGGACGGTCGCGGTTGGAAGTATGACAAATTGGAGGATGATTTCCGTATCGAATGCAGTGCGCAGGGCGACGATCTTCCCATCGACATTATTATGGAAGTGGACGCTGAAAGAAAGCTGGTAATTCTGTTTTCCAAGCTTCCCTTCAACGTGCCCGAAGATAAGCGTGTAGAAATGTCGTTGGCGGTTAGCGTTGTCAACTACACGATGGTAGACGGCTCGTTCGATTACAATTTTATGAACGGCAACACGATTTTCCGTTTGACCACCAGTTATCGTGAAAGCATGCTTTCGACGTCGGCTTTGGAATACATGCTGTTGGTTGCATGCAATACGGTTGACGAATATAACGATCAGCTGCTGATGTTGACCAAGGGCAAGCTTTCTTTGGACGATATCATCAAGAGCGCGAACGAATAAGGAGGGAAGATCATGGAAAAGGAAAAGAAAATTAAGAATGCGAAACAAGCATACGAAACCTTGTGCGCGGCCTTGGACGATATGGGCTGGAAGTATAAAAGAGACGACGAAAAGCTGTTGGTGCGCTTTGGCGCAACGGGCAACGACCTTTCTACATCCTTCATCATTATGGCGGATATCGAACGTCAGCTGATTCGCTTGATGGGTGTTTTGCCGTTTGAAATGAATGAAGATAAGCGCGTAGAGGGCTCGATTGCGACCAACTTTGCAAACTACAAGTTTGCAGACGGCAGCTTCGATTATAACATCGGCGATGGTAGAATCGCGTTCAGAATGACGTCTACCTTCTATGACAGCTTGGTTGGGACAGAATTGTGTCAGTACATGATTCAGTGCGCTTGCCATACGATTGATAAATATAACGATCAGTTCTTGGCGATTAGCGAGGGCAAATTAGAGCTGGCGGACTTTATCTCAAAGAATTCTAACTAACGGAGCGTAAGGCTGCCATCTGCGTAAGATTTAAACACTTTACCGTGGTAGCAAATCGAAAGCCGAAGGTATTTGCGACCTAAGCCGCAAGCGATAAGAAAGCAAAATAAAAGGACTTCTGCATATTACCAGAAGTCCTTTTTTCCATTGTTCCATTCTATTAAAAAGCGTCGCAGGCCTGCAACAGCAAACCGCAAATTGCAAACAGCATGGCAACCGACCAAGCAATGTTTGCCCACAGAATGATTTTAAAAAGGCAACTATCCGTTTCTTCCAGGGCTTCCCGCGTGTTGTAAAAGCCAAAGGAAATACATAAAAAGCAGGCAATACACAGTGCGCCCATCACCAAGATACCGGCAGATTGCACTGCCACGCAGATCGCCAAAAATACAAATCCCAAAAGATTTAAAAGAATGCCTTTCATAAATATACTCTCGTTTTTATATAGTAAGGAAAGTATATCATCTTCTTGTACCTTCGTCAAGCGTTTAAGCTTTTGCGGCGTTAAAATACTCGATTAAAATTGCATAGGCGGCTTCCATTTCTTCATTGGTACGGAAGGGAATCGAATTTTTCAGCATAGATCCGTAAAAAATTGGGAAATTACCCCCGAAATCCAGCCAAATAAACGGATCGTCTACAAAAGGGCGTTTGTATTTTTTCACAATGGAAACAATCTCTTGAAAATAGAATACCGTATTTTCATTTTGACAAAAGGGAAAGGAGGGAAAGTTTTTTTTCAAAACGATACGGTCTGTATATATTTCCATGGATCCAAACTTATGATTGACTTTTGTCATAGTGCCCTCAGTATTCTTAATGATATAAGAATAACACTAATTTTAGTGTATGTCAAATAAAAACACGATATTTAGTGTAAAATAAGGATATGAAAACGTTTGGGGAAAATTTGAAAAGCTTGCGTAAGCTTCACAATATCAGTCAAAAGAGGCTTGCAATTAAAATGAAAACGACGCAGCAGCGCATCAGCGAATGGGAGCGTGACAAGGTCGAACCGTCGCTGTATAATATCATGAAGATTTTAAAGGTATTTGAAATTACCTTTGAGGAATTGACGGAGGGGATTGAAGTTTAAAAAAGGCGTGTTAATCGACGCGCTTTTTTTTGTTTATATACAAACAATGGGATATATCTACATATTTGTGCGTTGCAAGCTTGACAACGGCAGAAAAAGAGAGTATACTAAAGGGTAATAAAGATTTTGTAGAAAGCATAGTCTTATTATGTTATTATGTTAATATTGTTGTCTGTAGCAACGTTT
>JAZURU010000040.1:0-7195 GCA_045606365.1 Candidatus Scatosoma sp.
TGGATAAGCTGGAGGCAATGACCTGCGTGTGCAGCGTGGGCTTGGACATGATTGCAATCCCCGGCGACACCCCCGATACCACTATTGCGGCGATGATCGCGGACGAGGCGGCAATCGGTATGATCAACAACAAGACCACGGCGGTGCGTATCATTCCCGCGCCCGGAAAGACGGTGGGGGACGAGGTCAACTTTGGCGGACTTTTGGGCAGAGCGCCCATTCTGCCTGTACATGGAACAGACAGCAGCAAGCTGATTATGCGTGGCGGCAACATTCCTGCGCCGATCCACAGCTTTAAAAATTAACAGGAGGATTTTTTGCATAATGGAAAGAAAGGATATTGCCACTGCTTGCAAGTGGGATTTAGAGGCGATTTACCCCACCGAAGAGGCGTGGCAGGCAGATTATAAGAAGTTGGAAGACTTGGTTTCCGCGCCCGTAGAGGCTTACAAGGGGAAACTGGGCGACAAGGCAACCTTGCTTGCGTATTTCAAGGAATCGGCAGAGGTATCTCGTCTGTTTGAAAAGCTGTATATGTACGCGCATATGCGCCATGACGAGGACGTACGCGTGGCGAAAAACACGTCGGCGGTTTCCATGCTGATGAGCTTGATTGCCAAATTTTCCGCAAAGTATGCATTCGTAGATCCCGAACTGACCGCATTGCCCGAGGAAACGCTGCAATCGTTTATTGACGACCCTGATTTTGCCGCGCAGGAATACATGCTCCGCAGAACGGCGGCAGGCAAGGCACACGTACTTAGCAGCGAAGAGGAAAAGCTGTTAGCGTTGGCAGGCGACGTTTTGGGCGGGTTCCGCAACGTATTCACAATGCTGGATAACGCTAACCTCAATCTGCCCAAGGCAATGCTTGGGGGCGAAGAGGTGCAGATGAGCCACGGTCTGTACGGCGTAGCGCTGCATTCGGGCACGCAGGAAGAAAGAAAAGAATGGTTTGAAAAATATTATCAGGCGTACATCAACCTCATCGACGCGATCACGCAGACCTATTATGGCAACGTGAAAAAAGACGTGTTCTACACGACGGCGAGAAAGTATGGCTCTTGCTTGGAACGCGCGATGACCAACGAGGACGTACAGCCCGTCGTTTATGAAAATCTGATCGAGGCAGTGCACGGCGCATTCCCCGTGATGCACGAATATATGTCGTTGCGCCAAAAGCTGCTCGGCTTTGAACAGCACATGTATGACGTGTACGCGCCGTTGGTAGAGGATGCGGAAATTAAGCTGCCTTTCGACGAAGCGTACGAGCTGGTAATCCAGGGCTTGGCGCCCTTGGGCAAGGATTACGAGGCATTGCTGCGTAAAGCAAAGGCAGAACGCTGGATCGACGTTTACGAAAACGAGGGCAAGCGCAGCGGCGCTTATTCCACGGGTTCGTACGATACCCATCCGTACGTGCTGCTCAATTATCAGCAAACGACCAACGATATCTTCACCGTCGCGCACGAAATGGGGCATGCAATCCATACCTATCAATCGAACTCGGCGCAGGTATACGAAAAGGCGTCGTACACCATATTCTTGGCAGAGATCGCCAGTACGGCAAACGAAGTGCTGCTGTTAAAGCATCTGTATAAATCCACGGACGACAAGAACTTGAAGAAGTACCTGTTGACCTACTATATGGATATGATCCGTGCGACGATGTTCCGCCAGACGCAGTTTGCGGAATTCGAACAGAACGCGCACGCTATGGTGGAGAAAGGTCAGCCGCTTACCAAAGATAACCTTTGCCAGCTGTATTACGATCTGAACAAGGCATATTATGGCGACGGCATCGTGCACGATCCTCAAATCGCGTACGAATGGGCGCGTATCCCGCATTTTTATAATTCCTTCTACGTATACAAATACGCGACGGGTATCATTTCCGCCATTTCCATTGTGCGTTCGATTTTGGAGGAGGGCGAACCTGCCGTACAGCGCTATTTCAACTTCTTACGCAGCGGCGGTAAGACCGATCCCGTCACCATTTTGCAGGGGGCAGGTATCGATTTAACGACCAAAGCACCCTTCGAAGCAGCGATGCAGGAATTCAAGGATACCTTGGAAGAATTTAAGAGATTGACGGAAGAAGACTAACGAAAGAAAATAAACCTAAGGGGAAAAACTATGGCAAACGAACAATTGACGATGCCTTATAACCGCGATGCGGAAATGGCGTTGCTCGGATGTATTTTGATTGACGTGGAAATTGCGGCGGACGTGGTGGAAAAGCTCTCCGCCCAAGATTTCTATATCGAGGCGCATCAAATCATCATCCGCGCGATGAACGAGGTGTTCGCGCAAAGAAAGCCCATCGACCTTGTGACCGTGGCAGACCAGCTGGACGCCAAAGGGGAATTGTCCAAGGCGGGCGGTATCGCCTATTTGACCGAGCTGGCGCAGATTACGCCCTCGGCGGCAAATTATAAATCGTATCAGCAGATCGTTTCCCGCGATTCCACCAACCGCAAGCTGATCCGCGCGGCGCGCAAAATCATTGAAAATTCGATGAAGAGCGTGGACGGCAACGACAGCATGGCGTATGCTGAAAAGCTGGTGTACGACATTTCTAAACAATCGGACAGATCGACCCTTGCGGGAATGGCGGAGGGGGATATCGTAGGGCAGGTGATCCAAAAATTTGAACAGCTGCAAAACGACCCCGATTCTTTCAAGGGGATTCCTACGGGATATAAGCGTTTGGACCAGATGACCAACGGCTTGCAAAAAACCGACCTTTTGGTGTTGGCTGCCCGTCCCGGTATGGGTAAAACCTCGTTTGCCATGAACCTTGTGGAAAACGCGGGGATCAACCACGGCAAGACCTGCGCGGTGTTCTCGCTGGAAATGCCTCGGCAACAGATCGTGCAAAGATTGCTCTGCTCGTACGCAAAGGTGCACATGGGCAAAGCGTTGAAGGGGCAGCTTTCGCAGGACGAATGGAAAAAGATCATCTTGGCGTCGGATAAGCTGAGAAAAAGCAAGATCTTCGTCGACGATTCTTCCTCGGTCACTCCTGCGGAAATCCTTTCCAAGTGTAGACGTTTAAAATCCATCGTGGGGTCGCTGGACCTTGTGATGATCGACTATATCCAGCTGATGCGCGGCGGCTCTTCTACGGTCGCTGGCAGCGAAAACAGACAGCAGGAAATCGCATCCATTACTCGTGATTTGAAGATTATGGCAAAGGAGCTGGAGGTGCCCATCATCGCGCTGTCGCAGCTCAGACGTATCCAATCCAACGAACCGACCCTTTCCGACCTTCGTGAATCGGGGGCAATCGAGCAGGATGCGGACATCGTTATGTTTATACATCGCCCCGAAATGGTGGCGTCGGCAGCGGATATCGCGGCGAATAAGGTTGTAAAAGGCGCGGCGGATTTGATTATTGCCAAGCACAGAAACGGCGAGGCGGGCAGGCTGCCCTTGAAGTTCGTGGGCGAATACACCAAGTTCGTCGACGTGGACAGCCAGGGCGCGGCAGATGAGCCCCCGCAATACGGCAGACCGCAGCAGCCGCAGAATTTTGAAAACGAGGACCCCACGTCTGCGTTTAATGGCGATTACGGCGACGACGGCCCTTCTGAACCACCCTACGGTGGCAACGGGGACGACGAGATTCCTTTTGATTAACATGCAAACGAACATCGAAAAAATCACCCCTGAAAGCCTTGCTAAGGCAAAGCGGATCATTTTGGACGGAGGGGTGGTGGGTATGCCGACGGAAACGGTGTACGGCTTGGGCGGCAATGCTTTGGACGATGCCGCCGTGCAACGTATTTTTGCCGTCAAAGGTAGACCTGCCGATAACCCGCTGATCGCGCACGTACATCCAGAGTACGATCTGTCAAAGCTGATTGATTACGACCCGCCCTATGCAGCGGCGCTACGTAAGGCGTTTTTACCTGGGCCGCTGACGTTGGTGTATCCCTCGACGGGAAAGGTGAGCCGATACGTTTCCTGCGGATTGAATACCTTGGCGATTCGCGTACCCGCGCACGAGGGCGCGCAGGCATTCTTAAAGGAAGTAGACCTGCCGATCGCCGCCCCCAGCGCAAACCTTTCAAAGCACGTCAGCCCGACCTCGGCGCAGCACGTGTACGATGATTTTTGCGGATTGATCGAGCTGATTTTGGACGGTGGCGAATGTCAAGGCGGTATCGAAAGCACCGTCTGTGACGTGACGGGGGAGGTCCCCATGATTTTGCGCCCGGGGCTGGTCACGCGGGAAATGATTGCGGACGTGGTAGGCGCTTGCGACGTATATAAGCCGCGGTTGCGCTCTGGTGAAAAGGTAAAAAGCCCCGGCGTGCTGTATAAGCATTACGCGCCCCGTTGCAAAACGCAGCTTTTTTTACCGTATTGCGTAGACGAAGCGATTGAGTACGCAGAGGAAAATATGCGTAGAGGGGTACGCGTTGCGTTTCTTTGCGACAGCGAAATGATCAAGCAGATTTTATGTCCTGCGATTGTGTTAGATTTGGGGAAAACGCCCGAAGAAATGGCAGCTAACCTATATGCGCGGCTTAGAGAGGCGGAAAAGCTTTGCGACCTTCTGATCATCATTGAGCCGGAAATTAGGTCGGACAAGATGGTGGGCGTGCTCAACCGATTATGGAAAGCGTGCGCGTCAAAGGACGTGCAGCATTGAGGTAAAATGGATGGAAAAGGCGGTACAAGAACAACTTATCCTTTTCGTTTGTACGGGCAATACCTGCCGTTCGCCGATGGCGGAGGCGGTTTTCCGCTATGAAGTCAAACGCAGAGGGTTGCCGATCCTTGTCCGTTCGGCGGGCACGGAGGCGGCGCAAAGTGGCGGTATGCACTTGCATTCCTTGCGTACTTTGGCAAATCACGGGCTTTCCATTGAAAATTTTACCCCCACCCCTTTGACGGAAGAGCTGTTAAAAAGCGCAATGGCAATCATCTGTATGACCGAGCCGCAAAAAGAGCTGGTATCCTATCATTGTATGCGGCATTTAGGGGCGGACGGTGCGGCTAAGGTATACGCCTTTTGCGATTTTTGCGGATATTCGATTCCTGATCCTTACGGCTATCCCATCGAGGCGTATGAGGAAACCTATACGGCATTAGAGGGGGGCATGTCTGCAATCATTGACAAGCTGTTCCCGCAAAAACCCAAAAAAAAGCGGACGACGAAAAAGGCGGCGGGCGAAAAGACGGCAAACACCGCTTTGGCTACCGAAAAAAAGAAAAGGACGGGTGCGCGCAAACGCGCCCTGAAAAAGGAGAACGAAGAAAAATGAAAATTGCACTTGCTTGCGACCATGGCGCGTTGAACTTAAAAAAAGCAGTGATTGCTTATTTGGAAAAATGTGGACACGAATACATGGATTTTGGTACGCATACTGCTGATTCTTGCGATTATCCCGACTTTGCGGTGCTTGCCGCGGAGGCTGTGGCAAGTGGGGCGTGTGATCGCGGTATCGTGGTGTGCTCGTCGGGGATTGGCGTTTCCATCGTCGCCAACAAAGTGCCCGGGGTACGCTGCGCGCATTGCCATGATACTTATTGCGCGAAGTATACCCGTTTGCATAACGACGCGAATATGATCGCCATGGGAGAAAAGGTCGTGGGTGTGGGCATGATGGAGGAAATAGTACACCTCTTTTTGACCACCGAATACGAGGGCGGCGAACGCCACGATAGACGAATTGCAAAGATTAAGGCAATCGAAGAAAAGTACTCGAAATAAAGAAAGAGGGTAAAAATATGGAAAAGCTTGCATTTTACAACAATCCGAAATTTCACCACGTACAGCATCCGCTGATCGAACATAAGCTGGCGATTTTGCGTGACGAGAACACCAAGACCAAACAATTCGCCGAGCTGGCAGAAGAGATTGCGATGCTTTTGACGTATGAGGCGACCAAGGATTTGCCCTTAGAGGACGTGCGTGTAAAAACGCCGATAGAAGAAACCACTTGTCACATGGTGTCGGGCAGGGCGGTAGGGATTATTCCCATCCTGCGCGCAGGGCTTGGCATGGTGTCGGGGGTGCAAAAGCTGATTCCCAATGCAAAAGTGGGGCATATCGGCTTGTATCGCGATGAAACCACGCATCAACCTGTCGAATATTATTGCAAATTGCCCGCAGACGCAGAAAGCAGAACGCTGATAGTGGTCGATCCCATGCTTGCCACGGGCGGTAGCGCGTCGGACGCGATTGCGATGATTAAAAAGCGGGGTGCAAAGCAGATCAAGCTTTGCTGCTTGGTTAGCGCACCCGAGGGAATTTGTAGGATCTTAAACGACCACCCCGACGTGGATCTTTACGTTGCGGCGGTGGATAGACAGCTGAATGAAAATTGCTACATTATGCCTGGGCTTGGCGATGCGGGCGATCGTCTTTTTGGCACGAAATGAGCGCCTTAAAAGGCAAAAAGGACGGGGCAGGTATGAAACGAATTATCGCGATCGGTGGCGGGGAGCTGAAAGAACGCACAACGCTTGCCATTGACGAGCAGGTCGCTAGGCTGGCAAAAGAGGCGGCGGGGGAACGGAGGGCAAACGCTTTGTTTATTCCCACGGCAAGCCATGATTTTATGCCCTATTACAACACTTTTCACAAGGTGTATACGGGGGTATTTGACATCAAGACGGACGTGTTATTGTCCGTGTTCAAAGACCCTGACATTGAGAAGTGGAGGGGCAAAATTGAAAAGGCGGACGTAATCTACGTTGGCGGCGGCGATACGGTGTTTATGATTGAGCATTGGAAAAAGGTAGGCTTGTTGCCGCTTATTCAGGAGGCGTATGAGGGCGGAAAGCTGATCGTCGGCTTATCGGCAGGGGCAATTTGTTGGTTTGAGGACATTTACACCGATTCGTTAAAGACCGAGGACGGCTCGCAGTATGCGATGTTTCAAGGCTTGGGCTGGATAAAAGGAATAATTTCTCCACATTATGGGTCAAGAATGCTTGACTTTGATAAAATTGTGTGTTATAATTACCACTGTGCTTTGGCGATAGAGGACAATGCGGCGCTGGTGATTGAGGACGGCGAAGTGGTGGGCAGCATCACATCGGGCGGCAGCGCATACAGGCTTCTGGTAGACGAAAGCGGCAAACTTACGAAAGAAAAAATATAATGAACGATTTTGTTCATTATACAAATGCGGATGTGGCGAAACTGGCAGACGCGCAGGTTTCAGGTTCCTGTGGG
>JAZURU010000041.1:0-3213 GCA_045606365.1 Candidatus Scatosoma sp.
CTGATTTCAGCGAAAATTTCCGTGTTTTCATCCAGGCAGCCGTTCAGCTTGAATGCAAGCGCAGACAGGAAAATATCTTCGTCCTGCGTGTCAACGTTGACGTCGTCGGAGGAAAGCAGCAAAATCTTTTTGACACCTTCCGTGTTTTTGATTTTGCGGGCAGCCTCTTCCAGATCGTCGGAATAGCAATAGGGATAGCAGGTGATAGACTTGCGGTACAGCGTTTTATATTTATCCAGCTCGTTGATGACGAAACGTGAGTTTCCCGAATGGGAGAAGATGAACACGCTGAACGTGTCGCAATCATTCGTTCTATCGTTATAGGGAAGCGGTTTTACAAACGAGCGTTTTTGTCCTCTTGCTCCCAGTGTTTCACGGTTGTCGGAAAGGATATATAAATGATCTGCGTGCATGTTGCCCTGTTCGTCCGTTTCGTCGTCATCGTCGTAATTAACGATGGGGATACAGTCGTTATACGCATACAGCGCGTCCTCTACGCTCATCGGCTCGACGCCGTAAAATTCGCAGCCGTCGTAGGAAAGCAGGCTGTGATAGAGGTGACTGAACCCAGAATGTACAATGGTTTTGCCCAAGATGTGCCCCAACACCGAGTTATGGGAAAAGACGATGATGCGTTTATTCAGGCGTTTATCAATCGTTTCCAGCAGTTGTTCAATCTTGGTGGCGGTGTCGTTGTTTTCCGCCTCAACGACGATGTTGGCGTCCTTGGCGACGTTCATAATCGTGAACAGCGATTTCAGCGCGTGGATATCATTTGCAGACATGGGGTGGGTGTGATCGTCCTCAACGCCCGCCAAAAGCACCCCGACGTATTTGGCTTTATGTAAGGCGACGTCGCTTAAATGCTTGGGGGAGTTTGGATCTCCGTTCTTGATGAATAGACGGATATTTTTCATCTTCTTTTGGTTTTCAGTGAAGATGTTTTGGATCGAGTTCAACACCAGCTCGCGATCCTGATCGGACAGAATGACTACGTTTTTCTTGCCCTCTAAAAAGGAAAGATCGTAAATCAGGTGCGCCCCAATCGACGACCAGTTCAAAAAGACGTAGTGGTCAGACAGGTCGATTTTTCCCAAATTATTCAGGCGTTTATCGATGGTATCCTGCAAAATATCCGTGGTAAAACCGATCAGCGCGCCAGAGAAGATGACCATTTGTATCACCGTCAAAACGATCTTGATGATAAAGCAAGCCAAATCCTCCTGGGAATTGACGAAATCGTAAATCCCGTCCGAGCACATCGTATAGGTAAAGATATACGCCAGCTCGTCAAAGAACGGGTTGCCGGATACAATGGACAAAATTGCCGTGAACAGCAGAATGACCACCAGGTTAACGGCGATCAGAGAGAGCGCAATGGCAATTCGCGGATACGAATACCACAGCAGCATGAACTTGTTGTTTTTTCTTTTTTGCAAAATGGATACCCCCACCCGTCGAACGGCGTCGTTTTTTGCCAATCGACGGCTATTTTCTCCATTATAGCAAATTTTTTTTCAAAAGGCAATTCTTTTGCGCGCGCGGTTTTGCAGTTTACGTAGAAACCTTGGCGGGCGGTGGATAAAAACGGTTAAGAAATCTTTTTCAGCTTGACCGTACCGCAAAGCACGTCGGAATAGGAATACACCGTTTTTCCTAAAAAATCCTTTTCGTCGGGGGTGACGGCGAACAGCGCGGGATATACGCTGGAAAGTACCCCTTGAAATTCCAAGCTTTTGTTTCGTCCAAGGTTCACCTTGACGGCAATCCGTTTGGAAAGATAGCTTTGCACCATTTGTTTTACGTCTTGAATGTTCTTTTTTGGCTTAATCATATTGCCATTATGCCCCATCTTTACCAAAAATAAACATAAAAGCAGTTGTTCCCGCATAGGATACAAAAGCAACGAAAAAAGCGAGGGGTAGATATGAAAGCGAATTATCAAAGTGTAAATTCCTTTGGCGAGCTGTGTGAGGCGACGGGGCAATCCATCGTCGAATGTCGCTTAAACGGCAGCGATATTGCTAAGGTGCTTTTAAGCGAGCCTAGCGTATGCTTGCAGCAGGCAACCTGTGAGAACGGTGAGATTAAATACAGCGGAAAGCTGTTGGTGGCGTTCGTCTACGAGGACGTCAGCGGCAAGCTTTGCCGCGCGGAACGGGGCGCGGAATTTTTCCATAAAGCGGAAAACCCGCTGATTGCGCCCGCGCATACTGCGGTGGGGGAGCTGACGGTGCCTAGTGTGAAGCTGCGCCGCGAAGGAGGGCAGCTGATTGCAACCTGCATTGTCGAGGCGAAATTTTCCGTGTTGGGCGAACGGCGGCACACCTATGTTTCGGGCGGGGAGGGCTTGCTGGTGCAAAAGCGGGCAATGCCTATTTATAGCCAATACGTGGCGACGGCTACGGTGGAGGAAGAGGACGAATTTGAATGCGATTTTGCGCAGGATATTTTGCTGCACACCGAATGCGCTACGGTCAGCGACGTGCGTTCGGGTATCGGGCAGGTGGACGTCAGTGGCGAAACGTGTCTGCGGTTTTGTCTGCTGCGCGCAGACGGCAGCCTCTGCTGCTACGAACGCTTAACGCCGATCAAGGCGCAGGTTCTTTTGGATAACGTATTGCCTGAAATGGCGGCTACGGCAAAGCTGCGGGTGCTTTCCGCGCAGGTTTCGGCGGCTACGGACGAGGAGGGCGGTAGAAGTAAAATTGTCTTGTCCTATCGGGTAGAGGTGGAGGTTTGCGCCTATGAAAAGGCGGAAACGGAATTTGCGGTAGACGCCTATTCCACAGAGGTGGAAACAGGTTTAAAATGGCAAAATACCGCCACCAGGTACGCGATGAACACAAAAACAGTGACCGAACGGATCCACGGCAGCCCCATTTTAAGCGGCAGCTTAGACGGAGAAAAGACGCTGCTTGCGGTGCTCTGCCCGAGGGTTAGCGCCAGCTGGCAGGCAACGTCGGACGGCGCAGAGGCGCAGGGTGTAATCGAGGCAAAGGCGCTGTTTCGGCAGGCAGACGGCGGCGTGGAGGCGATGGACGTTGCGTTGCCCTTCCTCTTCCCGATCGAGCTTGCACAAAAAGATGGCGACGGTAGGGTGTCGGCAGAGCTAATATGTAGCGTATACGGCTTTGGCTTGCGTGTTCGCGCGGGCGGCGAAACGGAGGCGGAGGCAACCGTAAAGGTGCGTGTCATATCCTACGGCGAAGC
>JAZURU010000042.1:0-8060 GCA_045606365.1 Candidatus Scatosoma sp.
CCCAAGCCCGCGCCCTGCGCCGCCCCCTCGATAAGTCCGGGGATATCGGCTGCCACAAACGATTTTTCATAATATCTAACCACCCCCAAATTCGGGGAAAGGGTGGTGAAATGGTAGTTGGCGATCTTCGGGCGCGCTGCCGAAATTTTGGAAAGCAGCGTGCTCTTGCCAACGTTAGGGAACCCGACAAAACCGACGTCGGCAATCACTTTCATCTCCAAGATGACAACGTGCGGCTTTACTTTTTCCCCTTTTTGTGCAAAGTTGGGGGCATGCCTACGCGCCGTGGTGAATTTCACGTTGCCCTTACCGCCGTTGCCGCCGCGCGCCACCAAAACTTCCTGCCCATCTGAGAATACGTCGCAGATCAGCTTTCCCGTTTCCGCGTCCCGCACCAGCGTACCCAAAGGCACTTTGATATAGACGTTTTCGCCCCCCTTGCCGTAGCACTTGTTCGAACCGCCCATCTCGCCGTTGCCCGCAAAAAATTTCGAGGTGAAACGGAAAGAGAACAAATCCGTCATGTTTTTATCGCCAACAAAGTATACGTCGCCCCCTCTGCCGCCGTCGCCGCCGTCAGGTCCGCAAGCGGGTTTACCCTTGAACGCCTTAAACGAATTCATGCCGTCGCCACCGTCGCCTGCTTTGATGGTGATTCGCACTTTATCGGTAAATTCTGCAATTGCCATAAGCCTTTTTTCCTCCTTTTGCCCGTTAAAAACGAGCGCAGTCGTCCATGATCTTCCATATTATAACAAACAAAACGCAAAAAATCAATAAGAATTGCACTCGTTTGAAAATATATTTTCAAAGAAAAGCGGCGGTTTTTCCCGCCGCTTTATCTATATTTTCTACCGTTTACTTTACGATCGTTTCCAAAATACCCGTTTTCACCAGCTGTTTTTTGCTCTTTTCCGATCTTGCAATCGCGTCGTCCAGCAGGCTTTCGAAAAATGCCTTCGCCTCGGAAATGCGATCGCAGAACAGATAATACGCCAACGAACCGGGCACGGTGTTCACCTCGCTTAAATACACCTTCTCCCCCTGCACCAAATAATCCACACGCACCACACCCGTAAGATTTAGCCGTTTATACAGCGTTTTCGTATACCCGCGAATACGCTGCCGCAAAATCCCCGTCATCAAAGCCCTGCCCCCGCCTTTTTGTTCTTTTTTTATGTATTTTTGTTCGAAACCGTACACGCCGTCATAGGAAGAAAACGCCTCCTCCGCCTCGGATACGTACACCTCACCGCAGAGGGAATACGCCGCACAGTTCACGTCCTTTTTCCCAATCAAAAACTTTTCAATCACCACGCAATCGTCCAGCGTAAAAGCCGTTTCTATCGCCGCCTTTACCTCCTCTTCGTCCTTGGCAACGGCGATCCCGATGGACGAACCTAAATGGGCGGGCTTGACAATCACGGGGAATTTTAAACGCCGAACCATGTGTCGCAGCAAAAACGCTCCGCGTTTTCGATAATCCCCCTCTTTGACCCGTATTCCATCCACCACAGGGATATTCAGCGCCTTGGCAAACAGCTTAGTAAGCGCCTTATCCATGCAGATCGCCGACGGAGCCAGCGAAGGCGAGGCAAGGGGCACGCCCTGCATTTCCAGCCAAGCGGAAACGCCGCCGCCCTCCCCCAAGCCGCCATGGCAACAATTCAACGCGCCATCCAACGCGCACAGCTTTTTCAACCGTTTACCTCTGCCCAACACCTCGTAAACCGTGCCCTCTTGCAGCAAAATTCGTTTCGCTTTTTTTAAAACGTCCGTTCCCTTAAACGCGCCGACTTCAAAAAAGCTTGGCGAGGTATACGCCCGTCCTTCCTCGTCTAAATACACGGGTAAAACGTCGTATTTCCCACCCTGCAAAAGATTGCACGCAAACGTGCCTGTAATCACGGAGATTTCCCGTTCGCAAGCCTCTCCCCCAAAAACAACCGCTATTTTTTTCAATAAAAAAACACCTCCGCTTTGATTTTTTCAGCTTTGGTGTTTCTATGCTTTTGTACGCTGCTTTGCCGATTAGTAAACGTCGGGCAAATCGTTCATGAACAGCACGCAGTCCCCTTTCTCCAGCTTGCCGGAAAGCAGCTCGGTTGCCTGCTGCAACGAAGGAACGATCCGCAAAGCCTCCGCATCGCCGCCCGCATTTTTGTATGCGTCCGCAATCACTTTTGCCTGCGTTTCCCCTACCAAAACGGTCAAGTCCAGCTTTGCCTCGGCAAGCATTACGCCCAGACGCGCGTTGATCTCTACCTCTAACACACCCCCTTCGACGATACCTGGGGTGATAATGCACTTTTTGCCAGCAAAGCGTTGCAGTGCGTCGATCGCGATTTTCGCGCCCTTTTCATTGCAATTATACGCGTCGTCAAGGATATATACGCCACCGCTTTCCACCAGCTGCAAACGGTGCTCTATCGGCTGGATTTTCGCAATCCCTGCGGCAATTTCTTCCCTTGTCAAGCCAAGCTCTTCGGCAAGCGCCGCCGCCAGCAGGATATTTTCCGCAGCCGCCTCGCCCAAAAGGCAGGTATCCACCGCAAGCTCGCCGCTTAAAAGTGGCAACGTGAACGAAACGCCGTCCGCGCGCAACGCCACCGCACGGGGTGCCTCCACAAAGCGGCATTTCGCCGCCTGCTCGGGATAGGCATTTTCAATGGGCTGACGTAAATCCTTCCCGCAAACGATTTTCTTCGCCGACGAGAAGAGCGCCTCGCACTTTGCGCGGAACACTCCCTCCTCGCTGCCAAACGTCTGCACGTGTTGCGCGCACACGCCCGTAAACAAAATATAATCGGGCTGCACCAGCTGGCAAAGTTGGCGGATGTCCCCTTCTTGGCGGGCGCCCATCTCAAAGAGGGCAACCTCTGCGCCTGCAAATTCAGGGGAGAACACTGTCTTTGCCACCCCGATCGGCGTATTGTACGAGGCGGGCGATTGCACCACGACATACCTTTCCGCAAGCAGCGTTTTTACGATGTTTTTCACCGAGGTCTTGCCGTAGCTGCCGACGATCCCGATCTTGATCGCTTTGCTTTCATCAAGCACCTGCCCCGCCCTTTTTACAAATTTTTCGTTTCGCTTATTCTCGAAAGGCGCAACGATCGCGTTTGCCAAAGCCAAAATAAAGGGCAACAGCAAGGGCATAAAGCAAAGGGGCAAAAAGCGCATCGCGCACAGCCAGCCAAACACCTTGACCAGCAGCAAATCCAGCAGCGAACACAGGCAAATCAACCCAAACGCCACCACCGCAATCAGCACGCAATAGACAATGGCAAGCCGTTTCCACCTGCCCGTTTTAATCGCCTGTACCTTTAAGGCGTACTGTCTGTCGATCAGATAAAACAGCAGAATAAACCCAAAGAACGGGATCCCACCCATCGCCATCGCCGCGGTTTCTTGCAGGAAGAAAAAGACGAAGATAAACAGCGCGGTAGAAGACAGCGACAAAATGGACAAGAATAACAGCCTAGAATAATAGGTGTTTCTGTCCTGACCGAGCCATTTGATAAACTTGCCGCCACGGTAGCCGCTTTGCTGCATGGCGTTGATCAGCTTGGTGGTCGCAACGAAATAAAAGCAAGCGCAAAGCATACTTGCCACGGCTCTAAAAATCCAAATCGTACTTTCCTCTAACATCTTGTAGAAACTCCTCCACGAGCAAGTTGAATATCAGCGGCTGTTCTGCAAAGGCGAAATGCCCGCCCTCCATCTGCGTAAGCCGCGCGTTTTGAAAGGCGGCAAGATACGCCTCCGCTTCTTTGAGGGGGGTGACGGCGTCCGTCCTGCCCTCGACGATCAGCACGCGGTTTTTTACCTGCGCCGCGTCGCTGCGCAGGTCCTCGTTTACAATTTTTTTATAGCTTTCCTTCATGATCGGCGGCAGCGTTTTATATTCTGCGCTGCCAAATTTCCGTTCGGCAAGCCTCGGTGCAAAGCGCCGCACCAAACGGTATGCGCCCACCTTGCATTTATACCTAAGCCCACGGGGGAACACCACCCCCGCAGGGCCCGTTAAAACCAGCTTATCTAACGCCCGCCTACCCCGTTTTGCCATTTTTACCAAAACGCGGCAGCCAAACGAATGGGCAACCACGCAGGGATTTTCCACCCCGAGCAGCGAAAAGACCTCCTCCGTCCACGCCGCATAATCCTCCACGGAAAACGGCGCAAAAAGGGGTGCGCTTTGCCCCTGCCCTAAAAAATCAAACGCGGTCACGCGATAAAAGCGTGAAAAATAATGGATCTGCGCGGCAAACGCCTCTTTCGAGGATAGGTAGCCGTGCAAAAAAACCAAATCCTTACCCTTTCCCTTTTGTATAAACGAAACGTCCTTTAACGCAACCGTTTCGCCTACCTCCTTACAGCGTTTTTTGCATAATGTCGGCGTCCTCGCCGTCGGCGTAATAATGTTTCCGCACGGCAATTTTTTCATACCCGTGCTTGCGATACAGCCCGATTGCCGCGGCGTTGGAAACGCGCACCTCCAGCATCACTCTTTCCGCGCCCAGCTGCTTGGCTTTTTCGTGCACGGCAAGCAACAATTTTTCCCCGATGCCTTGCCCTCGATACGGGATATCCACTGCGATATTCAAAAGCTCGGCGGTTTCAAACAGCGTGAATAAGCACGCATAACCGCATACCTGCCCCCCCTCTTCTGCCAAAACCGACCAACCATACGGGGTTTTCAGCGTGTCGGCAAGCATCCTTTGCGTCCAGGCGTCCTGTGGAAAACACCGCTGCTCGATACAGGCGATTTGTGGAACGTCTTTTTCTTCCCAAGCGCGCAGCAGCATATTACTTCTCCAAGTTCAGCTCGGCAGAGCTCTTGCGTACGTACAAAGCGTCCAAAGCACCAAACGCCCCCGTTTGCGCCTTTGCAAGCACCGCGCTCACCAGCCCCGTTGCAGGGTCGCAAGCCCGAATTTCCGTTTTTTCAGCAATGCCGATCGACCATTCTTCCTGCGCCCGCAGCGCCCGCAAGGCATACCCCTCGGCAACCAAGGAAAGCACCTCTTCTTCGGTTAGGTACGCGGGGGGCAAAATCACTTTTTTATCCCGATCGAACCCGCAAGCGTAATACGCGTCGTGCAGGGCGTCGACAATGCACAGCGTTTTTTCTTCCTGCTCTAAGCCATTATATGCGGCGACTTCAAAAGAAGTGATAGGCAGCGACGGTTTTCCCATCGCCAAGCAAAAGCCCTTTGCCGCAGAAACGCCGATACGGATACCCGTAAACGAACCAGCCCCCACCACAGCGGCAAAAAAGTCACACTCCTCCAAGCCAAGTTGACATTCGCAAAGCGCGCGCTCCACCTGCGCCATCAGCTGGGTGGAATGGCGCATACTGCAATCGGGCAGGAACGCTTTTGCAACCCTACCGTCCTTGTACGCAACCACGCACAGATATTCGTTTGCGGTATCTATCGCCAAAAATTTCATACGCAGATGATCTCTCTTTCGTTTTCGCTAATTTTTTTAATGATCACTCTCTTCACCTTTCTAGGCAAAAGAGGGGCAATGTTTTGCGACCATTCGATGATACAGATCCCGCCCATATCAAAATAGTCGGCAAGCCCCAGCCTTTCAGCTTGCTCCACGCTTTCGATGCGGTAGCAATCGTAATGGAACAGCCTGCCGTCGTAATCGTTCATGTAGGCATAGGTGGGCGAGGTGACCTCTTCCTCGATGCCCAGCCCCTTGGCTACGCCCTTGGTAAAAACGGTTTTTCCCGCACCCATGTCCCCGTCCAAAAGGACGACGTCGCCGCCGCGAAGGGTTTTTGCGTACTCTTCCGCAATCGCCATGGTTTCTTCCCTGGATTTTGAAATAAACACGGACATGGTCTACTGCTCCCACCTTTTTAAGAAGTTTGACAATCGCTTATACAGCAGAAATACGAGGACGGATATGAGAAGACATTTTCCCAGATTAAACAGCAATAATATCCACCATACTTGCCCAAACATTTCCGCCGCAGGTACGGGAATCAATTTCGCTTGATAGAACCAAGGCAGCAGCACGTAGCGGTTCATCAGCAGCGCAACCCCCGTCCCAATTAGGCACGCAGCCCCCAACGAGAACAACACCACCTTAATCCCCTTTTTGTAGCGGTAAAGAATGGACGGCAGAAGAATAAACGCCGAGGTTATGACGAAATTCGCCGCCTCGCCGATGCAGAAAGTATTGCTGGTCAAACAACGCAAACTTTCCTTTAAAAGGCAGACGATCACCCCTTCTATCGGCCCGAACAGCAGGGAACTAAGTAGAATGAACACGTTGCCAAAATCCAGCCGCAAAAAGCCTGCAATCGGGGGCGTTTCCAAAAAACTGACGGCGTAGGAGAGCGCAACGAAAACGGCAAGCAACGCCAAACGCTTTGCCGTAAAACGATTTTGTTGTCCGCCTCTTTTTTCCATACTTTTTTTCTCCCATAAACCTTGTAGGTTTATCTTAGTATAACATAGAAAAAGCCGTTTGTCAACGTTTGCGACAAACGGCTTAATCAATTTTTCCTTTAAATCAAAGCAAAGACGGTGAACAGCACCACCGATGCAATCGCCAAAAGCGCGGCAAGCAGGTTCCACAGCACCGCTCCCTTTGCCGATGGCATTTTTCCCTTTGCCACCGCGCGGCTGACCATCTTATTTTTCTTGTAGCCAAAGCACGCCGCCCAAACCAGCAGCGCCCCCAAGGCAACGCCGCCCAAAATGATGGTGAGCAGCAATCCCTCCATGCCGCCGTCCGCCGCAGGCGTTTCCTCGCCAAGCTGCCATTGCAGCACATTCAATACCACAAAGGTCAGCGCATAGAGGAAACAGGAAAAGATCGAACGCTTTCTTCTTGCCAGCTTTTCCATCGTCTTATCCGCCGCCTCATGCACCGCGGGAGAAACGGCATATTCCACCTTGCACACGCCGTTGACAAGGTTCACCCAATGGGTGTATACCTTGCCGCCGTATTCCAGCTCGGCTTTCATCACAGGCACGTAGATCAGCTCGTAATCCTCCTGCGTGACGATGCAATCGGCTTTCTTTTGCGGCTTAGCGGCGTCCGCCTTCTCTTTTAAAAGCTTAACACACTCCTTTACCACAGGCTTTTTCGGCGCGACCAAGCGTTCTTCCTCAACGACCATACCCGTGGGGCAAATCGCCTGCGCGCCGATCTCCTCCGCCTTTAAAAAGGCAGGCGCTGCGGACGCAATCGCTTCCGTTTTCACCTCCGAAGTATGTTCGGTGGCGTTCTTCCCGCTACCCTTTTTCCAATAATAATTCGCCACGCCGCAGCCACGGTAAACGGGCGCAAACAAACGGGTGACGGTGAACGACTGTTTTTTTTCTGCCAAGAGCAGGAAGTCTTCGTCTAAATGGAAGTAATCCTCTTGCAGATGCTTTACGATCAGCCCCAAGCCCTCCTCTGCCGAATATTTGATGTCCACGATAGAACGGTCGGTAAAATCGCTGACCTTCAAGCGTTTTTTGTTCAGCGCCAAAAACTGTTCGCGCTTGCTCGGCTCTCTTTCGCCCGATTGTTCCGCCGTCGATTGCTCCCCCGCCGTTGCAGTCTGTTCTTGCCGTACGTCGTCCGCAAGCGGCGTTCTTACTTCTTCTTCGTTCAGATTGTTCTTTTCCGATTGATCCATAAAGTACCTCCACTTTTCTCCGTTTGAAATCATTTTCATGCGTAGCCAAGTATGAGCAAGCCAGTCTTACTTGGCTAACCGTTTATTCTTCCTCTTCGAAGGTTTCCTCCCCCTTCAACGGGAACAGTACGTAAAAGGTGCTACCCACCCCTAATACGCTGTCTACACCGTATAAAAAGCCGTGCCTTTCCAAGATCGTCTTTACAATCGAAAGCCCCAGCCCCGTGCCCTTTACAGGACGTTTGTGCGTTTCGCTGGAACGGTAATATCTGTCCCAGATGCCCGCAAGCTCTTCACTTTTAATCCCCTTACCCGTATCCATTACGGCAAAGCGAATTACGTCGTTTTCCTTACGAAGTACGATACGCGCCCGCTTGTTTTCCCCCGCAGTCGGAGGCCAAGCGGG
>JAZURU010000043.1:0-2271 GCA_045606365.1 Candidatus Scatosoma sp.
AGAAATACTGCCGATAAGTCTTTCGGTGCGGAAGTTGGCACGATGGAACACGCAAAAGCCAAAGTAGACGCTGGGTTTGAGTTTATGCAAAAACTCGGCATTGTGTATTTCTGTTTCCACGACGTGGATATTGTTCCTGAAGCAGAGGACATTAAGGAAACAAACCGCCGTTTAGACGAAATTTCCGATTATATTCTTGTCAAAATGCAGGAAACGGGCATTAAATGTCTTTGGGGCACGGCAAATATGTTCAGCAACCCTCGTTTCTGTAACGGCGCAGGCTCGTCCAACAGCGCGGATGTATTCGCATTTGCTGCTGCCCAGGTGAAGAAAGCACTGGATATTACCGTAAAGCTTGGCGGTAAGGGGTACGTGTTCTGGGGCGGTAGAGAAGGCTATGAAACATTGCTGAACACCGACGTAAAATTTGAGCAGGAAAATATCGCTCGCCTTATGAAAATGGCAGTGAAATATGGTAGAAGTATCGGCTTTACGGGAGATTTCTATATCGAACCGAAACCGAAGGAACCGATGAAGCATCAATACGATTTTGACGCGGCGACCGCTATCGGTTTCCTTCGTCAGTACGGCTTAGATAAAGATTTCAAACTGAACATCGAGGCGAACCACGCAACGCTTGCAGGGCATACCTTTGAGCACGATTTGCGCATTTCTGCAATCAACGGAATGCTTGGGTCTATTGATGCGAATCAGGGCGATTATTTGCTTGGGTGGGATACGGATGAATTCCCGTTTGACGTGTACACGGCTACCATGTGTATGTATGAAGTATTAAAAGCGGGCGGACTGACGGGCGGTTTTAACTTTGATGCGAAAAACCGTCGTCCTTCCTATACGGTAGAGGATATGTTTGAGGGGTATATTCTCGGTATGGATACCTTTGCGCTTGGATTGATTAAGGCGGCGGAAATCATAGAAGACGGGCGCATTGATGAATTTATTGCAAAACGTTACGCAAGCTATCGCGAAACGGAAATGGGTAAGAAAATTTTGTCGAATGAAACGAGCTTGGAAGAGTTAGCTGCCTATGCGGAGAAAATGGGTGCGCCTGAGCTGCCTGGTAGCGGAAAACAAGAAAATCTTCAAAATATTGTGAACAGTATATTGTTTGGCTAATAATTTTATGAATACGTATATTGGAATTGATTTGGGTACGTCGTCGGTTAAACTACTTTTGGTCGGTGCGGATGGACAAATTATCAATAGTATAACGAAAGAATATCCTATCTTTTATCCACAAAGCGGTTGGAGTGAGCAAAACCCAGAGGATTGGTTAAAGGCGACCGTTGACGGAATGGATGCATTGTTGAACGGGTATAACAGGTACGAGGTGAAGGGGATTTCTTTCGGCGGACAAATGCATGGCTTGGTGCTGTTGGACGAGGAAGATAACGTCATTCGCCCTGCGATTTTATGGAACGACGGCAGAACGCAAAAGCAGACGGAGTATCTTAATACGATAATCGGCCAAGAAAGGTTGTCGCAATATACCGCAAATATTGCGTTTGCAGGCTTTACGGCCGCTAAAATTCTTTGGGTGAAAGAAAACGAACCTGAAAATTTTGCAAGAATCGCGAAAATTATGTTACCAAAGGATTACCTTGCATACAAGCTGACGGGGGTTCACTCCACTGATTATTCGGACGCAAGCGGGATGCTACTTTTGGACGTGCAAAACAAATGCTGGTCAAAGGAAATGTGCGAGATATGTTCCGTGGATGAAAAATGGTTGCCGAAACTGTTTGAAAGCTACGAACGGATAGGGCAGGTACGCGATGAATACAATTTGCCGAATGCAATCGTAACGGCAGGTGCAGGCGATAATGCGGCTGCGGCAATCGGTACGGGTACGATAAAAAACGGAGCGTGCAATATTTCTTTAGGTACGAGCGGTACGGTATTTATTGCGCAGGACGCCTTTTCGGTAGATAAAAACAATGCGTTGCATTCCTTTGCCCACGCAAACGGCAGATATCATTTAATGGGTTGCATCTTGTCTGCGGCAAGCTGTAACAAATGGTGGATGGAAGAAATTTTGCATACTCAGGAGTTTACAAACGAACAAGATGGACTTGAATCATATCTTGGGGACAACGAAGTGTTTTTCTTGCCCTATTTAATGGGGGAACGAAGTCCGCATAACGACGTGAATGCGCGCGGTTGTTTTATCGGTATGCGACCTGATACCACAAGAAAGCAAATGACGCTTGCGGTGATGGAAGGGGTTGCGTTTGCGCTTCGCGATTGTAT
>JAZURU010000044.1:0-2499 GCA_045606365.1 Candidatus Scatosoma sp.
AGATACCGAGAACGAGATGTTTTCTCTCTTCCGGCTGTTCGCCCGCCGCCGTATTTTTAGGAACGTACACGTTTGCCACTTCAAACTGTCTGCCCTCGTCGTTGCCGCGGCGAATATTACGCACGGCGTTTTGGAGCATAGACGGCGCGAGGAAGGTACGCATTACCGACAATTCTTCGCTGATGGGATTGAGAATACGAACCGCGTTGCGCTCCGCCGCGTCCGCAGGAAGCTTCATTAAATCGAAATCCTTGGGGGAATAGAAGGAATAATTATACGCCTCGTAATATCCCTGCGTTTTCATCAGATTTTTCAGGTGCAATTCCTTCTTCTGCTCGTCAGTCAAGCCGCCACCCGTCACCGCCGCTTTTTCCAAAAAGCTGGGCACTAAATGCTCATAGCCGTACATACGGATGATCTCTTCGGCAAGATCGGGATAATTGTCCACGTCGTCACGATAGCCAGGGACGGTCACCGTCAACGTATCGCCGCTGATTTCAGGGCGGAAATGCAACCTTGTCAAAATGCCCATAATTTCCTCATCGGGCACCTTGATACCCAGCAACGCGTTGATTTTTTCAATGCTCGCCGTCATTTTCCGTTCGGTCAGATCCACCGCGCAAACGTCGGTGCAAACGTCGGTGACAACCCCGCAGCCAAACGCCTCGATCAGGTGCAGCGCGCGCGCCATTCCCAAGCCGTTGGTGTAGGCGTCCACTCCTTTTTCAAAGCGAGAGGAGGAATCGGAGGACTGCCCCAACGCGCGCGAAGTCTTTCTAACGCTATCGCGGGCAAACTTTGCCGATTCGAAAAACACATTTTTCGTGCTATCCTTAATTTCGCTGTTCAAGCCGCCCATGATTCCTGCCAGCGCCACGGGCTTTTCCCCGTCGCAGATCACCAGGTTTTCCGTGGTCAGCGTAAATTCCTTTTCATCCAAGGTGACGATCTTTTCGCCTTCCGTTGCACGTCTTACAACGATTTTTCTTCCCCCGATCTCGTCCGCATCAAAAGCGTGCATCGGTTGCCCGATTTCCAGCAGAACGAAGTTCGTGATGTCGACGATAGGCGAGATCGAACGAATACCCGACAACGCCAAACGCTTACGCATCCAAGCAGGTGTTTTGCCGCCCACTACGTTTTCCACGTAATGCCCTACGTATCTAGGGCAAAGCTCGGGGGCAAGCACCTCTACCGTGACGGGCGCGGCGTTCGTCTTTTTCGCCGTATAGGAAACGTCGGGGTGCTTTAAGGGTTTTTTCAGCACCGCAGCCACCTCGCGGGCGATCCCCAGAACGCTTTGGCAATCGGGGCGGTTCGCCGTGATGGAAATATCAAAAATCCAATCATCCAAGCCCACGAGCTTTTTGATATCCTCACCCACGGGCGCGTCCTTTGCAAGATCAAGCAGCCCGTTGACCTCTGCTCCGTCGTAATAATCGTCGTTGATACCAAGCTCTTCCCCCGAACACAGCATACCAAAGGATTCCACCCCACGCAGCTTGCCCTTTTTGATCTTCTTGATCCCGTCAGGATTTTTTTCCAGTTGCCGAGGGTCGCTTTCCACCACGGTAGAGCCGTCCAACGCGCAGGGCGTTTTCATCCCCACGTATACGTTGGGCGCACCCGTGACGATCTGCAATTCTCTGCCGTGCTCCTCGCCGCAATCCACCACGCAGATCTGCATATGGTCGCTGTCGGGATGGGGGGTCAAAGCCTTTACCTCGCCCACCACTACACGGTTGATTTTTTCGCCGAGGTAAGAAAGCTCCTCCACCTCAAAGCCGCAGGAAAACAGCTTTTCCGCCAACTCCTGCGCGGTAATATCAATGTCTACGTAATCTTTTAACCAACTGAAAGGTACTTTCATTTTTTTCTCCTAAATATCGTTTATCTTATTCCAGCCGAAAACGGCACAGATACAAGCAAGACAAGGCAACCGAGGCTTTCCCGACGGGACGTTTACAGAGGTAAACGAGCGAGGGAAAACGTAAGTTTAACGCCGTATTGCGAAGTATATCCGCCGTTTAATCCTCGAATTGAGAAATAAAGCGCAGGTCATTCTCGAACAACGTTTTAATATTGTTAATGCCGTATTTCAGCATAGCGATACGCTCTATTCCCATACCGAACGCAAAGCCCGTATAGACGTCGGGATCTACGCCGCAGTTCTCCAAAACGTGGCGATTGACCATGCCTGCGCCAAGCACCTCGATCCAGCCCGTGCCCTTGCACAGACGGCAGCCCTTGCCGCCGCATTCCGAACAGGACAGGTCGACCTCTACGCTGGGTTCTGTAAACGGGAAGTAGGAGGGGCGCAATCTAACCTTCGTGGACGAGGTAAACATCTTGCGCGCAAACTCGCCCAGCATCCCTTGCAGATCGCAAAGGGTAATCCCCTTGTCTACCACCAACCCTTCCATCTGGTGAAACATAGGCGAATGGGTCGCGTCGTCGTCCGAACGGAACACTCTACCGGGGGAAAGAATTTTGATGGGG
>JAZURU010000045.1:0-2395 GCA_045606365.1 Candidatus Scatosoma sp.
ACCGCTTGGCCTCCGACTTAGAAAGAAGTTTCTATAATGAAAATAATTATTTTCTGTATTCAATCGCTGTTTTTTGAGTTTTCTGTATAATGAAAACCACGCGATAGCCGCGTGGTTCAGTAAAGCTTAACTGCTAAAAAAATCTTACCCCCTCGTTTCTACGAGGGGGATTTTATATATTATGCACAGATTGTCCTGTACTTTAAGACCATTTGCTTGTAAGTGGCGACTGCGGTTTCGTTGTTGCCTTGGTTGATGTATTCGATGCAGCGTAAAATCGTCTGGTAGACGTCGGCGAAATACTCCTTAGCGTTTTTGGAACGTTGCATTTTCCTTGCAATCGAAGGCGCAACGGCGTAGTATTCCTTGATTAAGGCTCTGCCGTCCTCGGTGCTTGCCATATACCCGTCGCGGAAAGCGCGCAGGGTGGTCAGCTCTTCACAGTTATCCGCTTTGCCCATATAAGCAACGCAAGCGGTGGTCAAAAAGCAGCTGCTATCGCTGCCGCCGCCGTAATCGTCGCCGTACGCGTCCTCGTAATGGTCGCACGCGCTGACGCCGCTGTCCATCGAAATGTCGAAGTAGGTGCAACGTCCTTCGCCGCTGCCGTAATCGTCAAAGTAAACGCAGTTGCCACATCTTGCCATCATTTTTCTCCTTTGTTTTTATTTTTTTTGCGCTAAATATACCATTAAAACGGAAACGTCCGCAGGGTTGACCCCCGAAATGCGGCTCGCCTGACCCAAGTTCAAGGGCTTGATTTGGTTAAGCTTTTCCCGTGCCTCTAACCGCAAACCCTCAATCTGCATATAGTCGATATCGGTGGGCAGCAACTTCTCTTCAAGGCGTTTTGCCTTTTCAATCTGTTCGTAGCCCTGCTTTAAATACCCCTCGTATTTCACAGTGATTTCCGCCGTTTCCAAAACGTCCTTGGAATATTCGCCGAACAAGCCGTACTCCTCCATGATGTCCTGCAAGGGAACAGAGCGTTTCATCATCTCTGCATAGGAAATGCCGCTGTTCAGCCCTGTATAGCCGTATCTTTCTAAGAAAGGCGTGGCGATTTTCGGGGAGAGCCGTTCGTTCAAGCGCTCTAACAGCTGATTATACAGCGTATAGCGGCGCTGGTATTTTTCATAGCGTTCTTTGGTTGCAAGCCCCAGCCGATAGCCGATGGGGGTCAAGCGGAAATCCGCGTTGTCCTGCCGAAGGCAAATGCGGGGTTCGGCGCGGGAGGTCATCATGCGGTAGGGCTCGTCTGTGCCCGTGGGGACAAGATCGTCGATCAGCACCCCGATATACGCCTCGTCACGTCGCAGAATAAAGGGGGGCTTGCCCTGCAATTTTAGCGAGGCGTTCAAGCCCGCCATCAAGCCTTGCGCTGCCGCCTCCTCATAGCCCGAGGTGCCGTTGATTTGTCCTGCGGTGTAAAGCCCTTCGATCTTTTTAAATTCCAGCGTGGGCAGCACGTCCAAGGTGTCGATGCAATCGTATTCGATTGCATAGCCGTATCGCACGATTTGCGCGCGCTCTAAGCCTACGACCGAGTTATACATCTTTCGCTGTACGTCGTGCGGCATCGAGGTGGAAAGCCCCTGCACGTACACCTCTAAGGTGTCCGCCCCCTCGGGTTCGATGAAGATCTGGTGCCGTTCTTTGTCCTTAAAGCGTACCACTTTGGTTTCAATCGAGGGGCAATATCGGGGACCCGTGGATTGAATCACGCCGTTATACAAGGGGGAACGGTCGAGGTTATCCATGATGATTTCGTGCGTTTTGAGGTTGGTATAGGTCAAATAGCACGGGCGCTTGTTTTCGGGGGCTTTTTCACTGAGAAAGGAAAAAGGATAAACGTCGGTGTCGCCGTGCTGGATTTCGCATTTTTCGTAATCGACCGTTCTTCCGTCCAAGCGGGCGGGCGTACCCGTCTTAAATCTGCGTACGTTGAAACCAAGGTCGATGAGGTTTTGCGTCAAGTGGGTCGCTGCGGAAAAGCCGTTCGGACCTTCTTTTTTTACCACGTCGCCTGTGATCGTTTCGCTGTTTAAATATACCCCCGTACACAGAATCACCGCCTTACATTCGATGATGCCGCCGTGGTGAGTCATAACGCCGCAGACCTTGCCGTTTTCCACCAAAATTTCGGTGGCTTCCGCCTGCAAAATCTTTAAATTCGGGGTGCTTTCCAGCACCCGTTTCATCTCGGTGTGGTAGGCGTTTTTGTCCGATTGCGCCCGCAAACTTTGTACAGCTGCCCCTTTGCCGACGTTCAGCATACGGATCTGCAGCGCGGTCTTATCCGCCACCAAGCCCATTTCGCCGCCCAGCGCGTCAATCTCGCGTACGAGGTGCCCCTTTGCTGTGCCGCCGATGGACGGGTTGCAGGGCATAAAGC
>JAZURU010000046.1:0-1711 GCA_045606365.1 Candidatus Scatosoma sp.
GTACCCACCTGCACCGCCGTTGCGCCTGCCATTAAAAATTCAATGGCGTCCTCCGCGCAAGTAATTCCGCCCATGCCGACCACGGGAATCTTCACCGCCTGCGCCGCCTCGTACACCATTCTAACGGCAATCGGCTTAATCCCTGCGCCCGATACACCGCCCGTATTGTTGGCAATGATCGGTCTTCTTCTTTCAATGTCAATCGCCATACCCGTGAGGGTGTTGATTAAGGAGATTGCATCTGCACCGCCGTTTTCCGCCGCCTTGGCGTTCGTTGCGATACTTTCGACGTTCGGGGAAAGCTTGACCATCAAAGGAGTTTTTGTCAGCGCGCTCTTGGCGATTTTCGCCACCTCTTCCACCGACTGCGGCTTGATACCGAACGCCATACCCCCGCTTTTTACGTTGGGGCAGGAGATGTTCAGCTCCACCATATCCACCAAGCCGTCCAGCCTTTCGCAAATCGCACGATAGTCGTCCAAGGTCTTGCCCGCAACGTTGGCAATCACCGCTGTGCCCGTCGATTTCAGCCAAGCAAGATCGTGCTCGATAAAATGCTCTACGCCCGGGTTTTGCAAGCCTACGGCGTTCAAAATCACCCCGCGGCTCTCCGCAATACGAGGAGTGGGATTGCCAAGACGAGGCTCGTTCGTCAGCCCCTTGGTGGAAATACCGCCCACCGTGCCGATATCGTACAGCTCGTTAAATTCCCGACCAAAACCCACCGTACCCGATGCGCCGATTACGGGATTTTTCAACGTAATGCCACATAAATTCACCGATAAATTCGCCATAGTACACCTATTATAACTCTACGTCCTTTGCATTAAAGCTCTACGCTCTTCGCATTAAAGACGGGTCCGTCCTTGCATACCCGCGCATGCGCGCCGTCCGTCATGTTGCATACGCACACAAGGCAAGCGCCGATGCCGCAGCCCATTCTTTCCTCCAACGAAACGTAGCAGGGCAAGCCCTCTTTTTCCGTCAATTCCTTCAAAGCCCGCATCATGGGCAACGGACCGCAGGAAAGCACCACGTCGGGGCGGTAGCCATTTTTCAGATCCGCCGCAAACGCCTGCACGGCGTTCATTTTTGCCCCATAGCTGCCATCGTCCGTGACGACGACATTTTTGTTCGCTTTTTCCAGCTCGCCCAGCATACAAAGGGCGTCCCGATTTCGAAAGCCCATATACGAAGCAATCTGCTTTTTGCCTTTATATTGCCGCAGAACCGAGATCAAGGGGAAGATCCCCACGCCGCCGCCTACCAGCGCCACCTTGGTTTCCTTCTCCGACACAAAAAAGCCGTTGCCCAGCGGCATCAGCACGTTTATCTTCGCACCTGCCCCCACCGTTTTTAGCTTTTGCGTGCCCTCGCCCTTGACCTGATAACAAAAGGTGACCGTGTCCCCTTCTACCTTACAGATCGCAATGGGACGGCGCAAAAGATGGCTGCCGCCCACGGCAATGTCCCCAAACTGCCCACAGCGGACGTTGGGAACCTCGGGCAAGCGGAAGGTAATCGAACAGATCCCTTTCCCGATCTCTTTATTTTCAACAACGGTTGCCAAATAATCTTTCATAAAAAAACCTTTTATCCGTTATCTATATCCGTTATTTACCCATGTGCCCGATGACGGACGACAGGTCCTTTTGCATCGCGATACACGCCGCGCGCGCCGCGTCGTAATACGTGCCGCCGTTTTTCTTAT
>JAZURU010000047.1:0-7316 GCA_045606365.1 Candidatus Scatosoma sp.
TTGCCTAAAAGATCCTTGCGCGCCTCTCCGTACCCAGCGCCGCCGAACAAACACGCGCGCGCCGCAACGCAAGTGGCGTACGCCCGCATCGCAGGGGTCAAGGCAAAGGGGGGCTGCCCACCCGGGAAATAGCCGTAAAGCCCCAAGCCGATACGCACGCCGTCGAATAGGTATTCTTCGCCCAGCGCCACCCCGTACGTAGACGCCAAGTGCGCCCGCGCCAGAGGAAAGCTGCGACGGCAGATTTTCAGCCCGTGTAAAAAGCGGTATCTCTGCTGCATGCAAAGGTTTGGATCGTGCGAATATAGGTGGGAATACACCCCGTAAACGCGTACCTGCCCCGTCCTTTTTAACAGAGCGCATACCTTTCCAAGGTTGGATCCGTACACGCCGTAGCGGTTCATGCCCGTGTTCACCTTGATCTGTACGTTTACCGTTAAGCGATAACGCTCAGCCGCCTCGGCAATCAGCCGCGCCGAACGCAAATCTGCCGCCGTCAACGAAAATCCGTTGTTTGCGGCAATGACCACCTCCTCCACCGTCGTCGGCGGGGTGAACACCAAGATCTCTTTGCCGCCCGCCGCTTGCTTGATGGCAAGCCCCTCGTCAAGGAGCGCCACCGCGAACCCGTCCGCAAGCCCTTGCAGAGCGTTTACCACCGCCACAGCGCCATGGCCGTAGGCGTCCGCCTTGACCACCGCGTACGTAAACCGATCGGTTGCCCGCTTGAAAGCGGCGGCGTTGTTTCGTATTCCTTGTAAATCAATCTCTAAAACCGTTTCTTGCATACAGTATTGTATGCGAAAAATTTTAAAAAAAGTTAGCCTACTGCAAATTGGGCGTCAACGTACACCCGCCAACCAAACGCTTAGCTGTTATACAAAATTCTGTGGCAGTTGTCACATTCGATGGTCGCGCCGCCCGACAGCTTGTTTTGCGCCGCCAGAGGGGGTTCCATGCTGCAGCACGAGCATCTGCCCGAATACAGCTGCGCGTAAACGGGGAAGAGCTTTTCCTTGCGCTTGGTTCTGTATGTCGCCAAAACGTCCTCGTCGATGCCAGCCGACGCCTTTTTCAGCTCTGCCTCGATCGCCGTTTTTTCCGCCTCCTTCAATTCCTTCAAGGCGTTGTATTCTTCCTTTGCCGCCTTGTATTCCGCTTGCTTTGCGATGACCTCCGCCTTCAATTCCTTGAATTCCTTGTCCGTCGCCTTGATTGCCTCTTCCAAAGCTGCAAGGTCAGCCTTCAATTTTTTCATGCGGTCTAAATGCATCGCCACCTTTTTTCTATAAAACGCCAAATCTGCGCCGCCCTCTTCCACCAACTCTTCCATGTGGTCAAATTCCACCAAAGCCGCTTCGGTGATTGCATACTTTTCCTCTAAGCCGACAAGCTCGCGCTTCAATGCCTCCGCCTTTACGTCCAGCGAATCCAGCTTTTCCGAGGCAGTTTCCATGTACTTTTTCAGCTTTGCGTACTTCTTTCTTTCCGCGCTGCCCGCAAGCTCACGTTCCAGCTGATACAGCTTTCTGTCAATTTCCTGATAGTTCAAAATAGCCTTCAACATAATATACTCCTTTCAAAGCAGCCCGTCCTCGCGATGCAGCTCGCAAGGGATAGGAATGCTTTTACACATTTTTTCGTAATATCTTTCAAACCCGTATTCCTCCGACGCATAATGCGAAAGCTGGAATACGGCTACGCCCGCCTCGTGGCAAGCCAAAACCAAGTGATGTTTCCAATCGGAAGATACGATGGCGTCCACGCCGCAGCCGATTGCAAACGCCACCGACCCGTCGTCTACACCCGCGCCGCAAAAGCTGGCGACCTTACCCACCGTTTTTGCAGCGTCGCCGATCAAACGCACGGGCGCGCGGAAATGCTTTTCCATATTTTCACGCAGCGATTCCGCCCGAACGCTGGGCACGGCGTATACGCTGCCGTAGCCCCCCGCAGACAGAACGTGATAGCGTTTTTCATTCGTTCGAGGCGTACCTGCCCCCTGCGTATTTGCCTCGTTCGCGTTTGCCGCCGCAAGGTATACGCCGTCTGCAAGGCAATCGTCGATCCCGCCTACTGCGCAATCGAGATTTAAATGCATCGAGATCACCGAGATCCCTGCCCGAATGCAGGCAATCAGCCGCCCACCCAGCGCCGACCCAACCTTCACGTCCCCGATCTTCCCATAGATCACGGGGTGGTGGGTGACAATCAAATTCGCGCCGACGTTTTTCGCCCTCTCGATGGCTGCCTTCGTCAAATCCAGCGTAAACAAAACGCCCTGAATTTCGCCGCCGCAATCCACCAAAACGCCGCTGTTGTCGTACGCGCCGAACGTGCGGCAGTATTCGTCGCTGAGCGCCTTGGGCGCAAGCTGGTCTAATTGTTGATAAATCTCCGAAACGGTCATTTTTTTATCGCCTCTTTCAATCTTGCCTGCCTTGCCAAAAGCGCGGCGCGGCTCTCCTCTTGCAGATCGCTCTGCAAGTATTTGTCAATGTCCCTAAGCTGTTTTTCTGTGCGCTCGACAAACGCCGCAGGCAGCGTGGCAAGATTTTCCTTGCCGAATTCGATCTCCATATCCGTGTACGTCTGTGCGGGCTCGTCTGCCCCCACCCGTCTGCCGCAAATCACGTCGTAAAATTTTCCGTCCTGAAAGGTAAAATCCCGCGTGATGAAAGCGCCGTTTTCCAGCAGCCACCGCCGCAGCTTTTCCGCATTTAGCATCGGCTGAAACACAAACGTCTTGGGCAAAAAGCCGTATTTTTCATCCGTCAAAATGGACAAAATTTCGCTGCCGCCCATTCCCGCAATCAGCACCTCGCCCACCGATTGGGGCACGCCGTAAAAGCCGTCGCCTAGCACGCCGACCGCCACCCCCTTTTCTACGTAGGGCGCAAGCAGCAGCTGCGCTTTTTGCAAGCTCCCCTTACTCACGTCAGAAAAGATCGCGCGCTGGCACTTGCCCGTTTCCAGCATATATTGCGTGCAATAGCCGTGGTCGCAGCCTACGTCCGCAAAAACGTCCGTTTCGTTTAAGAGCGAGCACAGCGTTTGTATGCGTTTGCTAACCGTCATCAGTACAGGAAGTCTTTCAGCTTTTTACTTCTGGACGGATGGCGCAGCTTTCTAAGCGCCTTTGCCTCGATCTGACGGATACGTTCACGGGTGACGTTAAATTCCTTGCCCACCTCTTCCAAGGTACGAGGCTTGCCGTCGTCAATGCCGTAGCGCAAGCGCAACACCTTTTCCTCGCGAGGGGTCAGCGTATCCAGCACCCCTAACAGCTGTTCTTTCAGCATGGTGAACGTGACGGAATCGCTGGGGGTCAACGTCTTTTCGTCCTCAATGAAATCCCCCAAATGGCTGTCCTCTTCCTCGCCGATCGGGGTTTCCAAGGAAACGGGATCCTGCGCGATCTTCTGGATCTCGCAGACGCGTTCTTCGCTTACGCCCATCTTTTCAGCAATCTCTGCGGGGGTAGGCTCTCTGCCCAGCTCCTGCAGCAGCACGCGCTGTACCCGCGTCAGCTTATTGATCGTTTCCACCATGTGCACGGGGATACGGATCGTCCTTGCCTGATCGGCAATCGCGCGGGTGATCGCTTGGCGAATCCACCACGTTGCGTAGGTCGAAAATTTAAACCCTCTTTGATAATCGAATTTCTCCACCGCCTTCATAAGCCCAAGGTTGCCCTCTTGAATTAAATCCAAGAACAGCATGCCGCGACCAACAAAGCGTTTTGCAATCGAAACCACCAAACGCAGGTTTGCCTCCGAAAGACGTTTTTTCGCGCTCTCGTCCCCCTCCTGCATACGCTTAGCCAGCTCTACCTCTTCGTCCGCAGACAAAAGGGGCACGTGCCCGATGTCCTTTAAATACAGCTTGACGGGGTCGTCTAAGCCGATGTCGGACAGCGCCTGTTCGAACAATTCCTTGTCCCGCGCGTCCTCGTCGATGATCTGGATCCCGTTTTCCGCCAACGATTTGTAGACAAAGTCGATCTGGTTGGGGTTGGTATCGTACTTTTCCATGATATCGCAGAGCGCATTTGTCGAAATACACCCTTTCATTCTGTAATTGGTCACGATCCCGTTTAAAATTTCATTGAGTTTTTGTTCGGAAATTGCCACAATTTTTTCCTCCGTTTGATTTTCGCAGTTTGTCTGTCACTTTTGTTTTTCTTTATTTTCTTTTGCGTTGCCGCCGCAGGGCGTCCTGCAATTTTCTTAAAATTTCCGCCCGCTGCGCCTGTTCGTCCGCCTTTGCCAATTCCTCTTGCAATAGAGCAATTTCACGGTCGATGCTCTCCTTTTCCAGCGCCGCTACGCTGTCCTCAAAGAACCGCCTTGCAACGTCCCCCGTCAGCTTATCCTCGTAATTCAAGTCCAAAATTTCGTTAAACGCAGGACAGTTTTCGTCGAAGATTTCAAACAGCTCGGCAGGTCGAATCCGCGTCCCCTCCTCCTCGCACACCACGACGTACGCCGCGATGCGGGCATGCACGGGGTTTTCAAAGTGCAGCTTTTCAATGGGCACCCCCTTGGCATAATCTGCGCCAAAGAGCTTTGCCGCCAGAATGAACCGTTCGGCTTTGTCCGTCTTATCCGAGCCACGCGATACCTCGGCAATCTTGACGTTCGCGCCCACCGTATCCGCCGTTTCCACCTTGGTTTCCCGCATGGAATTTTCCAGGTCGCGTTCCAACGATTGATAGGTCAAGCCCGTCTTGTCCCGTAGCTTTTTCAACAGCTCTTCCCGCACGGCAGAGCTTTCCGTATCCGCCACGATTCCTAACGCCTCTTTGATGAAAGCGCGCTTGCCGTCCGTCCGCGAAAGGTCGTACTTGCGTTCGATCGCGTGCAGCTTATAATCGACCAAGGGCATCGCCGCGTCCAAACATTTTTGGTAAGCCTCCGCCCCCTGCTTTGCCACGTCGTCAGGATCCAGCCCCTCGGGCATAGGCACCACCAGCACCTTCAAATGCTCGCCGTCTAAAATTTCCAGCCCGCGGAGATCGGCTTTCTGCCCCGCAAAATCCCCGTCGTAGCTGATATACACGTTTTCGGTATACCGCTTTATGAGCCGCGCCTGCTCCTTGGTCAGCGAAGTGCCCATCGACGCCACCACGTTTTTAAAGCCCGCTTGGTAGAGGGAGATGGTGTCCATGTACCCCTCGACGATGATCACGCTGGTGATCGGCTGTTCCCGTTTCAGCTTTTTCAAAAGGTTGATGTTGTACAGCGTGTTGCGCTTGTTGAACAGCATCGTTTCCTTGGTGTTCTTGTATTTTGCAAAGTCCGTTTTTCCTAAGAATCTGCCGCCAAAGCCGATGACTTCATCCATGTTGTTGATAATCGGGAAAATCAGGCGTTCTGCCTGCGCGTCAATCAGCCTGCCGTTCTTGCTCTCGATCAGCACGCCGCTGTCCAAAACATCTTCTTTTTGATACCCCTTGCCCGCCAAAAATTCCGCCAGCTCGCGATAATCCAGCGACGCCCCGATGCCGAATTGCTTGACCGTCGACGGCGTCATTTTTCTATCCGCAATATATTGCAGGTGAGCGTCCGCCCGTGGATCACCGCTAAATAGGTTGGCACGGTAAAACCGAGCCGTATCCAACAAAATCGCCGCCATGGCATCCCGCTTTTTCTTCTTGCGAATGGATTCCTCGGTGTCCAGATTGCTTTCGGGCACCTCCATCTTTGCGCGCGCCGCCAAAATGCGAACCGCCCCCATAAAGTCGGTGCTTTCAATCTCTTTGACAAACTTCACCACGTCCCCCGATTCCCCGCACCCAAAGCAATGGTAAAACTGCTCGGCTTGGTTCACCGCAAAGGAGGGCGTACGCTCGTGATGGAAAGGACAGCATGCCCAATGGTTGCCCCCCTTTCTATCCAACGCGACGTAGCTACCAATGACGTCCGCTATATCGTTTTTCGCTTTCAGCTCCTGCATGAAGCGATCAAAATCTGCCATGTAAGCCTCCCATCATTCCAGCGCACCCTGCAAAGAAAAGGTGGTGGGAATAAAGACGTTTTCAAATACCGTGATTGCGTATTGATCGGTCATCCCCGAAACGTAATCACACACCGCGCGTTCCGTCCCCCATTCGTCTAAGAGCGCCGCATACGGAGCAGGCAGCTTATCCGTGTGCTGCATAAAGTAGGTGAACAGCTCCGTCAGCATTCGTTCTGCGCGTTCTAAAATCACCCTGTTCGTCAGGTTGTACACCCGTTCAAACATAAACGCGCGCAGCTCTTGTATCGAGGTTTCCACCGCCTTTGACATCGCTATGACGGGCTTGCCGTACGAGTTTTCGTAAATGTCCGCAATTGCGGTGTGAATACGCTGTTTTGTTCCCACACCCAGCACTTGGATGGGGTATGCGGGCAGGTCCTCGTTCTTCAAAATCCCTGCGCGAATCGCGTCCTCAATGTCGTGATTGATGTACGCGATACGATCGGCAATCGAAACAATTTGCCCTTCCAGCGTTTGAGGTTTGCCGCTGCTTTTGTGCTCTAAAATTCCGTCACGCACCTCAAAGGTGAGGTTCAAGCCTCTGCCGCCCTTTTCCAAAACGTCCACAACCCGCAACGATTGTTCGTTGTGCATAAACCCCGCAGACGAAAGCTTGTTCAGCACCTTTTCCCCCACGTGCCCAAACGGCGTGTGACCAAGGTCGTGCCCCAGCGCGATTGCCTCTGCCAAATCTTCGTTGAGGTGCAACGCGCGCGCGATCGAGCGGGAAATCTGCGAAACGTCCAGCGTGTGGGTCATGCGGGTGATGTAATGATCCCCCTCGGGCGCAAAAAATACCTGCGTCTTGTTCTTTAAGCGCTTGAACGAGTTGCTGTAAATGATGCGATCGCGATCCCGCTGAAAGACGGTACGAAAATCGCACAGCTTTTCCTCGCGCGCCCGCCCCCGCGTATCCCGCGCGTGCGTAGCATACGGCGCAAGGACTGCGTCCTCCGTCTGCCAAATTCTTTCCCGTACAGTCAACTTGTCCATTATGATCCCCTCATTTTTTTATCGCTTAAAAGCCCATTTATAATATTATTCGACGAAATATTCAAAAATCCTTTTTTTCTATGAAAAAAAAGAAAAAATTTTTTATCCAAAGAAAAATTATCCCCGTCACACCGCAATTTTTCACAAAAAATCATATCGCCAGCCTTGTAATCCTAAGCACAAAAAGGGTGCGGAAAATCCGCACCTCAACCATACCGTAGATTCCCACCCCATGTAGGGGCAACCATTGGTCGCCCGCACCTTTCGGGACACCCACAAGGGCTTTCCTTGGTAGACTTTTT
>JAZURU010000048.1:0-1829 GCA_045606365.1 Candidatus Scatosoma sp.
TGGACGACGCGCAGCCAACGCCCACAGACTTTACCACCATTCCTGCGATGGGTATGAAAGGCAAGGGCTTTCGCGTGCAGGTATCGGTGCACGATTGCATGGGCTGCGGCGTATGCGCGCGGACCTGCCCCGCCAAGGAAAAAGCGTTGGTAATGACCCCGACCGATGAGCTGCGTACCGTCGAGGGGAACAATTGGGAATTTGCGCAAAGCCTGCCCCCTGCCGATCCGTCGAGCTATAAGGCAGACACGGTCAAGGGCAGCCAATTCCGTCAGCCGCTGTTTGAATTTTCCTACGCCTGCTCTGGCTGCGGGGAAACCCCGTATATCAAATTGTTAACCCAGCTGTTTGGGGAAAAGCTAGTGATTGCCAACGCGACGGGCTGTTCCTCCATCTACGGCGGTTCATCGCCTACCTGCCCCTATGCAAAGACGGAAAAAGGCACAGGCCCCGCTTGGGCAAATTCCTTATTTGAAGACAATGCGGAATTTGGGCTGGGCATGCGGCTCGCCTACGACAGAAAAACGGATGGGCGCTCCACCTCGGTGTGGTGCGTTGGCGGCGACGGCTGGGCGTACGACATCGGCTACGGCGGTCTGGACCACGTTTTGGCAAGCGGAAAAAACGTCAACGTCTTGGTGCTGGATTCCGAGGTGTATTCGAACACGGGCGGGCAGGTTTCCAAAGCAACGCCGATGGGCGCGGTGGCGCGCTTTGCCGCCAGCGGAAAGCGAATACGCAAAAAGCGACTGGGCTTGATGGCAATCAGCTACCAAAACGTATATGTCGCGCAGGTAGCGCTGGGGGCAAGCATGAACCAGTTGGTGCGCGCAATGACCGAGGCAGAGGCATACGACGGCCCTTCGCTGATCATTGCCTACACCCCCTGCATCGCACATGGCGTCAGCATGAGTAGGTCTGTGGAAGAGGAAAAGCTGGCGGTAGAAAGCGGCTATTGGCATCTGTACCGATACAATCCCACACTGCGGGAAAGCGGCAAAAACCCCTTCCTTTTAGACAGCCGACCGCCCACCAAGCCCTTGCGAGAATTTCTGATGGGCGAAAACCGTTTTGCTTCTTTGAAAAAATCCGCCCCCGAGGTGGCTGAACGTTTATTTTCAGAGGCGGAACAAGACAGCCGACAATTATACGATTTGTACCGTAAATTCGCTGAAAATTAGCCCAAAATTCGCTGAAAATAGTAATGGTACCAATATGCAAAACGTGACAAAAGAAAAATGGGGATCGTTGAAAGTCTGCAAGCGAACCCCATTTTTGTTCCGTTTTCTTTGGTTGCATTTGGTTTAGTTTTTTCGTAAGCGTGTGCTTGTCTGTTCTAGCGAAGCGAAAACACTTGTGTATGACAAGCACACGCCTAACTGCCATTATACTATTTTTTATTGATCACTTACCATATTTTTCTTAAATGCAATAATGGTCAATATTATGCTAGAAAGCATAAACAGAATTATAGGAATCAAACCCAAGCCAGCAACATTATTAAAGGAATAAGTAATTCCTAATGCATTTTTTGAATTTGTAATGATTCTACCAATGTAAACTGACGGGTAAAATGGTAAAAACCTGCAAAAAGTTTCAAAACCACCCATTGTTTCAATCGGCATCCAACAACCACCAAGTATTCCAGCTAAACTTATAAATACAGAACAAATACCTGGTGCTGATTTGTCATTAAATATAGTTCCAAACAATATTCTTAAAAAGATATTTGTAATAAGTATTGGTAATTGAGCAATAATTAAAAGCAAAATATTTCCAATAGATACAAAACCAACATTTGCTATCAGAGAAATTATAAACCCAGTAAT
>JAZURU010000049.1:0-2112 GCA_045606365.1 Candidatus Scatosoma sp.
CGATCATCCTTTCCATGACGATGGCAGAAAGGGAAAACCCCTCGATCATCGACAGCAAAAGAAAGCGCCGCATCGCAGCCGGCTCTGGCAGGACGGTGCAGGAGGTCAACCAGCTGTTAAAGCAGTTTGAACAGACCAAGCTTTTGATGAAACATTTGAAGGGGAATAAAGGGAAATTTAGGCTGCCTTTTTAAAAAACGTTGGATATGCGGCACAATACTTTGTTGCGCTGCGACAACCTTCGGTCATTTACGCTCGGTAAATTCCCTCAGCTTATCCTCGCGCGCCTCGTCTTGCTTGCATCTGCAACGTTTTTACAGACGTGGGCATGCGGCGCAATTCACGAAAGCCTACAGCTTTCAATTCACTACACTTGTTAAAAACGGGACAACCCGAAAAAAGAAGAAAAAATATTTTAAGATACTATGGAGGTATTATTATGGTTAAAATGAGACTTTTCAGAATGGGCGACAAGAAGAACCCCATCTACCGTGTTGTAGTTGCAGACAGCAGAAAGGCTGCTACCGGCGAATACATCGAATGCGTTGGTCATTACAACCCCGGCACCACCCCCGCGCAGGTTAAGATCGACGTAGAACAGGCAAAGGCTTGGTTGGCAAAGGGCGCGCAGCCTACCGAAACGGTTAGAGCGCTCTTGATTCAATCCGGCGCAATGGAAAAGCCCGCAAAGCTCAGCCCTTCCAAGACGAAAGGCAAAAAGTCCGACAAATAATGTTTTTTGATCCCCGTCAAAACGGAATTAAAAAGCAGGAGTATAGAGTATGTTGGATTTAATTAAGTATATCGTCAATCAGTTTGCGGAGGATAAGGAGAACGTTGAATACGCGGTGACCGAAAAGGATCGTGTTATCGAGGTGACGATTACCCTTCCTTCTTCCGATATGGGCAAGGTTATCGGCAAGCAGGGCAAGATCGCGAAAGCGATGCGTACCATCGTACGCGCGGCAACGCCCAGAAACAGCAAGAGATACGTTGTGGAAATCCGTGAAAAGGGTGGCGACGTCGTAGATCTTGGCGATGAAACGGAAGCCGAATAATTTAGGAGCAACCACGCAAAAAAGGCTTTCTGTTTTAGAAAGCCTTTTTGCGTAAAAGTAGGTGGCAGGTATGGAACGACTGATTATTGGCGAAGTGTTAAAGCCCCAGGGTATCCGTGGGGAATTGAAGATTAAAACGTATACGGACGCTCCCGAGGACGTAAAGGCGTTCGGCACGGTGTATATCGACGGCAAGGCGTATAAAATCCTTTCTTTCCGCGTAGACGGAAAGGGTTCGGCGTACGTGGGCTTGCGTGGGATTCCCGATCGGAATGCTGCGGAGCTTTTCCGTGGCAAGAAAATCGAGGGGGAACGCGAGGACGCGCCCGAGCTGGAAGAGGGCAGATATTATATCGTCGATATGATCGGGCTGGCTTGCGAAAGCGAGGCGGGGGAATTTTTAGGCACGCTTTCTGCTGTGCAGCAGCTTTCTTCGGATATCTACACCTTGGAAAAGGGAGGGAAACAAATTCTATTCCCCGTCGTGAACGGCGTAATTATTCAGGTGGATATGGAAAATAGAAAGCTGATCGTCGATAAGAAAAAATTTGACGAAATTGCGGTGTACTGAGAAAAATACTTTTTCCGCGAAGGCTGTGCGAGCGAAAAAAACACTCCTTTATTTTAGTAAAAGAGTGTTTTGTATTCGAAAATCAACCGATTATTTGGACGGGTTCATAATTTTGATCAGCCGATCGAGCACCCCCGTTTTTGAAAGGGCAATCAGTACGCCCGTTGCGATCAGAGCGTCTGCGGGAACGTAGATGCATTGATAGATGAGGGAATAGATAAATGGATTTGCCGTTGCCCATTCGGGGAAGGAAACCCAGACGGAGTCCATGGAAAAGAAGATCATGCCCGAAAACAGATGGGAGGCAAAGCGCCAAGCAAACACGCAGACTGCGCCCAAAACAAGGGGTAGAATTGCCCGTTCCTTTTTACGCATTTTGCCGAAGAAGCCCATCAAGCCAACCCCCATAAATGCCAGCAGATAATCAAAAATAAAGGTGGCAGGGGTGAGGATATACGGATCTTCGATGAAATTCAGCAGCCC
>JAZURU010000050.1:0-2905 GCA_045606365.1 Candidatus Scatosoma sp.
GGAATCGCCTGCGCAAACGGAATGTAGATAGCCGTACGGGTGTTGAGATTCATATTAAACTCGTTCAAGCCCTTCTTGGAAGGACATTTTTCCATACAGATCTTACAGCCGGTACATTTCGTTTCGTCAACGTATCTTGCCTTTCTACGGATTTTTACATTGAAATTGCCGACAAACCCCGAAACGTTTTCCACCTCGGAGTAAGACAAAATATCAATTTTTTCATGCTGCGCGCAATCCACCATCTTCGGCGTCAAGATACATGCCGAGCAGTCCAACGTAGGGAACGTTTTATCAATCTGCGCCATTCTGCCGCCGATCGTCGCGTTCTTTTCCACGATGTCAACCTCAAAGCCCGCCTCTGCGATATCCAAAGCTGCCTGAATACCCGCAATACCGCCGCCGATTACCAGCGCGCGTTTGATAACAGGGCTTTCCCCCGCATGCAAGGGCGCGTTCAGCTTTACCTTTGCAATTGCCGTACGAACCAGCACCACCGCTTTTTCGGTAGCCTCTTCCATGTCCTTATGAATCCACGAGCAGTGCTCACGAATGTTAGCCACCTCGACCATGTCCGGGTTCAAGCCCGCAGCCTCTGCCGCTTTGCGGAAGGTTGCCTCGTGCATTCTGGGCGAACAAGCGCCGATGACAATGCCCGTAAGGTTGTGTTCTTTGATTGCGTTTTTGATGAGCTGCTGACCGTTTTCGGAACACATATATTGGTAGTTCGTCGAAAGCACAACGCCGGGTTCTTTCCCGATGACCTCTGCTACCTTTTCAACGTCTACCGTTGCCGCGATGTTGCTGCCGCACCAACAAATAAATACACCTATTCTCTGCATTTTATTTACTCTCTTTCTTTTGGATTTCGATTTTATGTTTGCCGATTATTTATTATACTTTCTATATGCGCTGACAAGAAGCTGCTGCGGGATAAATTCGTCCACGATAGGCGGAATTTCCTCCGCTTTTAAGCCGTTTTTGCCCTGTGCACGGACTACAGTGTCGCGCACCGCCTCCACAACCGCCGCCGGAGCAACGCCGCGAGGACAACGCTCTACGCACGCCATGCAGGAAAGACAGTTCCAAATTGCATCGCATTCCAAAAGCTTGTCAATTTTTCCGTCAGCAAGCAGGGATACGAATTGATGAGGCTTGATGTCCATTTCTTTAAACGCTGGACATCTGCCCGAACATTTTCCGCATTTCATGCACTTTCTAACGTCTGTGCCGGAAAGCCTTTGCATATTTTCTACGCGCTCTTCTCTGGTCATAACGTCACCCCCAAAGCCTCCGCCAGCAGCTCGGTAAAGTATTTCACAGGAAGAATGTCGCCGCCGTTTTGCTGTAAGTTATACAGACAAAGCGGGCAAGCCGTAATCACCTCTTCCGCACCCTTTTCCTTTGCGCTAGACAAGACCTTTTCACTCTTCTTTTTCGGCAGCTCGCTGTTCTTCAAGCCAACGTACGCACCGCAACATTCGTTTCTAAACGGATACACAACGGGAGTACCGCCGATTGCCTTTATAAAATCCTCAATGATCGTCGGATTTTCAGGATTGTCAAACGCCATCACGCTGCCTGGACGAAGAAGCAAGCACCCATAATAGGCACCGATCTTTCGTTTGATGGGATTGACCACCGCTTTTTGAATGTTCTCAAAGCCCACAACCGTTTTCAGCATTTCGAGATAATGCAAAACCTCCGTTTCCCCTTTGTAGGGCGTTTCCAGCTTTAAATAATTGTTTGCTCGGAAACAGATATCCTCGTTGGTGTTCATATCCTCGTTGGTGCGCTTGATAACGTTATGACAAGCCGAACAAAGCGTAAGCAGCTTGCCGCCATGGTGCTTTGCATAATCCAAGGCGCGCACCGCGGAAAGCTTGGTAGCAATCTCGTCCGTGCCCATCGGATACACAGCGCCACAGCATTGCCAATTTTCAATTTCTTCAAGTTCAACGCCAAGCGCCAATGCGCATTTATGACCGTAAATATCTAATTGTTTGGCTTTATTTTTTAAGGTACAGCCAGGAAAGTATGTGACTTTCATTTATAACTCCTGTAAAGTTAAACCATTTCTTCGGGATGGAAAACTTCGTCGAATTTTTCTTCGGTTAAGAAACCTAATTTCACGCAGGCTTCTTTAAGAGAGATGTCTTCCTTAAATGCAAGTTTTGCAGTTTTTGCCGCATTTTCATAACCGATATATGGATTGAGTGCCGTTACAAGCATTAAAGAGTGCTTTAAGTTGTAATCCATTTTTGCCTTATTTGCCTTGATACCAACTGCGCAGTTTACGTTGAAAGAGATGATTGCTTCGGCAAGTAAACGTGCTGATTGTAAGAAGTTGTATGCAGCAACAGGCATAAATACGTTAAGTTCAAAGTTGCCTTGTGATGCAGCCATGCCAACTGCAACGTCGTTGCCCATAACTTGAACAGCCACCATAGTAACTGCTTCGCATTGGGTGGGGTTAACCTTGCCTGGCATAATTGAAGAACCCGGTTCGTTTTCTGGAATGAAAATTTCGCCAAGGCCGTTTCTTGGGCCACTTGCAAGCCAACGAACGTCGTTTGCAATTTTAAGCATATCGCACGCTAAAGCCTTGATTGCGCCGTGAGCAAAAACAAGTTCGTCTTTACTGGTCAATGCGTGGAATTTATTTTTAGCCGTTACAAAATGTTTACCAGTTAAATCTGCAACAGTTGCGGCAACCAATTCATCAAAGCCTTTTGGTGCGTTAAGACCTGTGCCAACGGCAGTGCCACCAAGCGCCAATTCGCATAAAGGACTAACTGCGTTTTTAAGAAGTTCAACGTCACGTTGTAAACTTGAACGCCAACCGGAAATTTCTTGTGCAAAAGTAATTGAAGTCGGATCGTAGCCATGTCGTTCTGTGAGCCAA
>JAZURU010000051.1:0-6311 GCA_045606365.1 Candidatus Scatosoma sp.
ATAACCTTGCTGGGACGCTGGCTTGCGCCCTTTTCCAAATAATAAATACCCACGCGTGCGCCACCGCGAACGATTTTCGAGGTGTCTACGCCGAACTTTCTCAACGAGTTTACAGCCGCCTGCCCGATTTCGTGGGAAGGGAGCTTGGTGACAAACGCCGCGTCTACGCCGTAGTTTGCCAAGGAAACGGCTACGTTTGCCTCGCCGCCGCCGTAGGTAGCGCCGTATTTCTCTGCCTGTACAAATCTGGTATAGCCCTCGGGTGCAAGGCGCAGCATCAGCTCGCCCAACGTTACAACTTTCATGTTTTTATCTCCTAAATATATTTTTCTAAGTGTGTTGCGCGACAAGCGCGCGTGAATTGACGGTAAACCGTCGTGCATTAAAAACTGTGTTATTTATTCTCTGCTTCCCATTTATCCAACGCTTCCTTTACCATAAAGCTGCCGCCAACCGCATATACCTTTTCAAAGGCAAGGAATTCGTCGAGGTTGTTTCTGTCTACGCCGCCCGTGGGAATAAACTTGATCTGGGGGAAGGGCGCGGCAAGCGCTTTCAGCGCCTTCAAGCCGCCGTATACGTTTGCAGGGAAAAATTTCACCACGTTGATGCCCAGCTCGATCGCCTGCATGATCTCAGTGGGCGTCACGCAACCGGGATAGTAAGGTACGCCGCGGAATTTACAGATCTTCGCAACGTCCACGGAAAGCCCGGGGGAAACGATGAACTTTGCGCCCGCCTGCAACGCCGCCTCGCATTGTTCGCCGTTGATGACCGTGCCTGCGCCGACGTTCATGTCGGGGAACTTTTCGCACGCCAAAGCGATCGCCTCTGCCGCGCAAGCCGTTCTAAACGTGATCTCTGCACAGTTGATGCCGTGATTTTGCAGGGCTTTCATCACCTTTTCCGTTTCGGAAAGTTCTTTGATAACGACAACGGGAATCAGTTTATCCATAATTATTCTACCTCCAAGTATGCTACTGCGTTGTTATAAGAAATATCCTGCACCACTTTCCCCACGAAAGCAAGGTCTGTGGTCATTTCGCCGTTTTCCATCATATTGCCCAAATAGTTGCAAAGGATACGTCTGAAATAATGGTGGCGGGGATAGGAGAGGAAGGAACGGCTGTCCGTCAACATGCCGACAAACGCGCCCAAATGCCCCGTTGCCGTCAAATCCTCCAGATGTCTTTCCATGCCCACCTTGTTGTCCAAGAACCACCATGCGGGGCCGTACTGCAGCTTGCCCTTTGCCTCGCTGCCTTGGAAAGAACCGATCAGGGTCATGATCTCTGCGTTCATCTTCGGGTTCAGGTTAAAGACGATGGTTTTGGGCAGCGCGTCCTCGTCGTTCAAACGGTCGAACAAGCGGGACATATTGTGAATGCTGTTGTATTCCGAAATGCTATCAAAACCGGTATCTGCGCCCAGCTTTTTAAACATTTTTGCGTTATTGTTTCGCATCGCGCCTACGTGCAATTCGGTCGCCAAGCCGTATTTTGCGTACAGCTTGAAAAGGAAATACGTCAAGTAGCCCTTAAAAATTTCCGCCTCTTTTTCGGTGACGCTTTCGCCCGAGCGACGTTTTTTGAACACCTTTTCCGCATCCTCACGGGAGGAAATTTCATATACGTTTTCAAGGGCAATATCGGTTGCCTTACAGCCCGCCGCAAGGAACGCCTGCAAACGGGTTTCGATTGCCTTTTCCAAGGCGTCCATATCATCGATTTTCGTCGTCAACGCCTCTACCTTTGCGATAAAATCGTTATACGCCGCCATCTCTACCCCCATCAGCTTGTCCGCGCGGAAAGCAGGATATACCTTAAATGCGTACCCTTTTTTGGCAATTTCCGCAAAGGTTGACAGGTCGTCGAATGCTTCGTTGGTGGTGAATAGGTATTTTACGTTGGATTTTTCAATCAGGGTCTGCGGCGTGATGTTGTTCAATTGAATGTATTCGTTGCACCAATCCCAAATCAGCTCGGCATTTTCCTCATTGATTTCCAGCTCGCAGTTGAAAAAGTCCTTCAGCTCGACCTGCGACCAATGATACAGCGGATTACCAAACGCCGTACCCAACGTTTTGCAGTACGCCAAAAACTTTTCTTTGTTGGTGGCTTCGCCCGTGATCAGGCGTTCGTCTACGCCGTAATTTCTCATCAAACGCCACTTGTAATGGTCGCCCGACAGCCAGATTTCAAACACGTCTGCAAACGGTTTGTTTTCCAAAATCTGTTTTTCGGGAAGATGGCAATGATAATCGAAAATCGGCATATCCTTTGCGTACCCAAAGTACAGCTTTTGCGCCGTTTTTGTCTTTAACAAAAATTCGTCCTTGATATAGCTCATGCGCTTTTGTTCTCCTTATAAAGGAACTATGTTCCTTTTCTTTTTTATTATACTGTTTTTTGCCCCGCTTGTCAACGCATCGACCGTCTTTTTAATGCAAACTTTTAAAAACTGCATTGTTTTCGATCAGCTCTTCCAGCGAAACGGGCTGATAGCCGTTGACGTCCACCCCGGCGTTTAACATCCTTTCGTCGCCGCGAATCAACCCCCAAAACGGCTGTCCTACGTTTGCATGCAAATGTCCGTGAATGTGATACTTTGCGCGGTGGTCCATTAAAGGATAGTGGCACAAAATCGCCGTGCCCTTGCCCGTGTTAATCTCTGCCAGCGAAGAAACGCTTTCAAAATATTGGCTAAGGTCTACCTTTTGCGCCCAGCTCTTGTCGTGATTGCCCAAAATTAAATGCTTTTTTCCCTTTAACAGCTGCAAATACTCCTGCGGGTCAAGCGCCGATTTATAAATCAAATCCCCCAAAATATACACGGTGTCATTTTTGTGCACCTTTTTATTCCAAGCGGTGATCAGTCCCTCGTCCATTTCCTCCACCGAGGCAAACGGCCGATTGCAGAGCCGAATCACGTTCGCGTGTCCTAAATGTAGGTCGGAAATATAATACGTGTTTGCCAAATTTTTCACCCCTTATATGTAAGATCCTCAACCCGCCAGCTCTTCAGCACCTCGTGCATTTCCTTTCCCAGCGCCTTGGCGCCTGCAAGATCGTGATCGAGATAATTGCCACATTCCTCTTTTTTATTTCCCGGGATTTCCCCCTCAAAATCACGGATAAACGCCATCGCCTCTTGCACCAGCGTAATCGCGTCGGCATACGCCACGCTTATCCGCAATAACAAATAAAAGCCTGTTCTGCACCCCATCGGTCCGACGTAGATCACTTTGTCGCCAAAAACGCTGTTGCGGGCGTAGGTCGCAAACAGATGCTCCAGCGTGTGGGCTGCGCTCATGCAAAGATACTCGCCACCGTTCGGCTTTTTCATGCGAATATCGTAGGTGACCACGTCCCCGTCGATGCGGGAAACGTACATGCCCTTTTCCAAAGTATCATGATTGACTGTAAAGCTGGCGATCTTTTGCATTTTTCTCTTCCTTTTTGTTTTTTAATCTTATATTCAACACGTACCTGCCCCGCTAAAATTGCAGTTTCGTAAGCATATCGCGTATTTCGGCTTATTAACGGCAGGGTTTATAAGGCAGGACGGCTTTTTTGCTGTATCACATAGTTTGCGCCACATCCCGCCATTTTAATTATACTCCTCAAACCTACGTTTGTCAATAGTAAAACAAAAAAAATCCTTGATAAATCAAGGATCTTTACGAAAGAGCTTGGCTATTTTATCCACCAGCCGTAAAAACCATGCGTTGATCGCGTCGGCGTATCGCATGCTCAAAATAAACGCGGCGATTCCTATGGCTGCAACGCCGCCTAAGACCCACAGCCCCCATCCTGAAAAGGGAATGATCTGCCCAGACATAAATAGCAGCGTACCCCAAATGGAAGTGATGCGGGTAAAGATCTGCATAATCAAAAACCCCAACCAAGAAATGGGCAGCACCCCCGCCACTGTGCATAAAATATCATCGGGAAACCCAGGAAAAAAGAACATGAAAAAGAGTAAAATATTTTCCCTACCTTTAAGCTTCGCAATCCATTCGTCCGTCTTTTCCTTTCCGCCCGTCACCCAATCGACAAACGGTCTACCAATCCACCTGCCCAAACCAAAAGCAAGCATCGTACCCAGCATTACGCCGATATAGGAATACACAAACGCCATCCAAGTGCCGAATAAGTAGCTACCTGCAATAATCGTTACAGCAGCGGGAATGGGAATAAAAGTCACCTGCACAAAGCTGACAAGAATAAACACCAAAGGCGCAATCGCCCCCGTAGAGGCAATCCAGCTTTGCAGCTCTTCCTCCGTCATCTTCGTCCAGCCCAACAGGTGGGCAATCAGGTACAAGCCCCCGATCACCGCCCCGATCACCAGCGCGAACACGCACAGCTTTATCAATGCCTTTTTACCCTCTTTTGTCATCGTTCAATGCGTACCTGCCTTGGTTATTTTGCCTCTAACATCTTATTTTTTGCCAAAGTGTATGCTCCGTATACCCCTGCGCGGTTGCCTAATTTTGCACCGACGATCTTCAAGGGTACGATATCCATTGCAATGTACGTTCTGGCGTCTACCGCTTCGCGCAAGGGTGCAAACAAGTCCTCCCCCTCGTTGGCGATGCCGCCGCCCAGGACGATTGCCTCAGGTCTTAAAATGTTGACAAAGTCCGCAATCCCCTCAGACAGATAACCTACAAATTGACGAATGACCCGCTTTGCCGTTTCATCCCCCTTTCTTGCCGCCGCAAACGCCGTTCTGCCGTCCACTTTTTCCATTTTCCCCTCTACGACGTTCCACATCTCGCTTTTCAGATCCTCTGCCATAGCCGTGCGGGTCTGCTGAATGAGCGCCGTTGCCGACGCGTACTTTTCATAGCAGCCACGTCTGCCGCAAGCGCACGGAAGCCCGCCCTCGCGGATTGTAATGTGCCCGAGCTCTGCGCCCGCGCTCTTGTAGCCCTCGATCAGCTTACCGTCGAACACCATGCCGCCGCCGACCCCCGTACCAATGGTCAAAAGAATGCTGCTTTGGTATTTGGCAGTCGCGCCAAAGTTGGATTCCCCCAAGGCGGCAACGTTCGCGTCGTTGGCAATATATACGGGTTTTCCCGTCAGCTCGGATAACCGCTCTGCCAGCGGTGCGTCAATCCAACCGAAGTTGCTCCAACGCAAAACGACCCCTGCATTGCTATCCACCACCCCGGGTGCGCCCATGCCGATCGCCTCAACGTCCTCCATTGTTGCACCGTAGCCTTCTACCAGCCGATTTGCCAACAGACAAAGATCCTTCACCGTACATTCAAATCCGTTCTTCGAGCAGGTCTTTACCCGTTCTTCAAAGAGGATTTTTCCGTCCGAAGAAAACAGCGCGCCTTTCGCGCTCATCCCGCCAAGGTCAATTGCCAAAATGTATTTCTGCTTTTCCATACTCACTCCTTTTCAGGCACGAACATATACTGTTCGGGGCCCGTGTCGCGCATCAAAACGCGGCTATCTTTATACTTAAATAAGAACAGGTAGGCAACGTAAATATCCCCGCTGCAACCACCCAAATGCATACCAAATAGAAACGCCGCCGCAAGATACGCGATCGGATGCACGAAATACATCCACGCCGTCAGCGGCAACAAGAGCACGGTGAACACGATCAGGGGCGCAACCACAGAAGAAAGCGCCGTCTTTCTGTACGTGTAGATTTCAGGCACACCGCAAAAAGCACAGCTCCAGCTTAAACCAAAGCTCAGCTTTTCCCTGGTCATTGCCTTATACACCGCGCCGTGCACCAGCTCGTGCAAGATTATGTAGACGATCATGGCTACGAAAAACACCCCCATGATCAGTAGCAGCAGCGGATCGCCCGTCATCAAAATCGCCCAAAGATTCACTTGGTTTACGATGAGTGGAATTGCCGCCAACCCCATAACAACGCCCAGCACCAAGAACGCCACAAGGTTCATAATCAGCCCCACCTTCGTGTCCTTCGCGTTGAGATAATACACTTGCTTATACCCTTCGGGCAGCTCCTTTTCAAAGGTTTTTTGCATAGAAAGTATCTCCTAATTTCTTCTGCTTTATTATACACCCATCAAGGGAATTTTGTCAATACGCAAACGCAGGTTTCTGCTGGGATTATAAAGAAAAAACGGCAAGGCTTTTCGCCTTGCCGCCATCGCTTTTTTCAAAGCGCCTTAAACGAATTATACGTCGTATTCGTTTACGGGCACTTCCTTGCCGCTTTCCAACGATTTGAAAACGGCATTCATCACAAACACGGGCGCAATGAACTGTTTGTAGGTCTTTCTTTGCGCCGCGCCGTTCATCAGCTCGTAAAAT
>JAZURU010000052.1:0-7355 GCA_045606365.1 Candidatus Scatosoma sp.
GAAGAATATACGGTAAAGGATCTATTGTACGGGCTTATGCTGCGATCGGGCAACGATTGCGCCGTAGCTTTGGCAAATATTGTTGACGGCGATATCAAAACTTTTTCCAGCCGAATGAATAAAACCGCACAACGCGCTGGGGCGTTGCATACCCATTTTTCCAATCCGCACGGTCTACCAGCCAAAGAGCATTATACTACGGCGGTAGATCTTTCCTTGATTAGTGCGCTTGCGATGCAAAATCCGATTTTTGCGGAAATGGTTTCTACCAAATATTATGCCCCGAAAGGATGGCAGAATAAAAACAAAATGCTGATGCAATACGATGGCGCAATCGGCGTAAAAACAGGCTTTACAAAAGAGGCGGGGCGTTGCCTTGTGACGGCGGCTGAAAGGGGAGGGATGCGCTTGTTGGTCACCGTTTTGAATTGTCCGACGATGTATGAACGCACAAAACAGCTTTTAGATGACGCCTTTGACAAGTATAAAAATAAAAAGCTGCTTGCAAAGGATGAGGTCATTACCTTCGATGGAGGCAAAGGTGTATCGGGCGAGGATATTTATTATCCTATGATGGAGGGAGAGGAACAGCATTTGGAGATCGTTGCTCGCCCATATTCCACCTCTGAAAACAAAAAAATCGTGGGGCAATTTGAAATATATCTCTTAAAACGGTTGCTTTTTTCGGGGAATTTATATAAACTATAAGCAAGAAAAAACAAACGGAAACAAAAGAAATTATGCGTATCAACAAGTTTTTGGCGGATATGGGTATTGCCAGCCGCCGCCATGCCGATGAAATGATTAAAAATTGTCGCGTGACAATCAATGGCGAGATTGCAACGCTGGGTATGACCGTAAAGGAAACAGACGTTGTTTGTCTGGATAACGTTGTCATTGAAAGAAAAGAGGCAGCCCCCGAATATTATATGATGAACAAGCCCAAGGGCTACGTTTGCACTGCAAAGGATGACCGCGGCAGAAAGACCGTGATGGAGCTGTTGCCCGAGGGTGTGGGCAGAGTATTTCCCGTGGGACGTTTGGATTATGCGACGGAGGGTCTATTGCTCTTTACCAACGACGGCGACCTTGCCTATCGCTTGACTCATCCCACAAACGAGGTGCCGAAAACCTATATGGCAAAGATCGAGGGCACGATGACGGAAAAGGATTTAAATCCGATCCGATCGGGGGTAGAGCTGGACGGCGTCTTGACAAAAAAGTGCAAGGCGCACATTGTGGAAACGCACAAGGATTATACCAAGGTGCACATTACGATCACCGAGGGAAAAAACCGACAAGTGCGTCGTATGTTCGAGGCAATCGGCAAAAACGTAGCCTTTTTGAAACGCGTCAGCATCGGAAAATTAAAGCTGACGGGCTTAGATCGCGGGGAAGTTCGTCCGCTGACCGAAGAGGAAGTGACATATCTGCAAAACTTATAAGCAAAAAGCCTGCCGTATGGCAGGCTTTGTTCGTTCATTGCTCTTTTAAGAGCGATAATTACGCATTAAACCGACAACTTTCCCTAAAATGGATACTTCACCGTTTTCATAAACCATATCGGAAAGTGCCTCGTTTTCGGGGTGCAGAATGATCTGTCCGTTTTTGCGATAAAAACGTTTTACGGTTGCTTCGTCCTCGACCAACGCCACAACGATTTCCCCGTTTTCAGCCGTTTGCTGGCGGCGGACAATAATTTTGTCGCCGTTCATAATTCCCGCGTCGATCATAGACGTGCCTTGAACGCGCAGCATAAACAGCTCGTCGCCTTTAAACTCGCCTGTGGGGAAGGTGTAATAATCCTCGTAATTTTCATACGCAAAAATGGGTTGACCTGCCGTAACGGTACCAATTAAAGGGATGCTGACCCCCGATCCTTTACCGATCGTCACCGAACGTTTCTTCTTATCCGTCTTGCTGAGGTATCCCTTGTCGCGCAAACGTTCTAAATAGGTATGTACGGTGGCGGTGGACTTGATATTGCATTCCTGACCGATCTCACGGACGGAGGGAGTGTAGCCGTTCTCTTCTTGAAACTTACGGATATAATCCATTACTCTCGTCAATTTTTCTTCGCGTATCATAGTAAATACTCCTTATACAGGATTTCTTGTTTCCATTATAACATACTTTTTTATAAAAATCAAACATATGTTCATATATTTTTGTTGATTTTTTTATTTTTTCTGCTATAATATTGTATACAAGGGAAATTTTGGAGGCAAATATGGAAAGCAAAACGGCAAAATGTGTGTTATACGATCGGGATTGCATCAACTGTATGGAATGCCAAATGTGCGATTTAGACCCTTTGAAGGTCTGCGATAACTGCGGAAAATGCATCGAATTTGACGACGTTGCGTCGATCAAGATTGATAAAATCTATTTAAACCCCGAAGAATACGACGAAAAATAAAAAAAATCAACCGCATGGGTGATTATTTTTTGGCTGTTTTTAAGAAAGGCGTTAGTTTGCTGGCGTATCGAGTAGGGATCACCGCAGCGACTTCCTGCCCATCGTCCGTAAAAACAACGCTACGCTCGGTTATAAGGGGTTTGATTGTTGCATATTCGTTCAATTGTGCATAGGGTACGAACAGGTCGCAGAAGTAAAAATCCTCTTTAAAACAGCCAAGAATGGCTTTTTTAAGCGCTTCTATGCCTTTTCCCGTCTTGGCGGAAATCGCCAAGCTTTCATGCGGTAAAAGGGTCGTATCCGTCATATCTTCCGTTTTATTCATCACAAGTAAGGTAGGGGAAGAAAAGCCCATTTCCTTCAGCGTTTGCATTGTGGTTTGATATTGCATTTCATATTCGCCCGTCGCGTCGCAAACGATCAAAGCAAGGTCGCAATTCAGCGCGCTTTCCAAGGTAGAGTGAAAGGCGTCGATCAGCTTGTGCGGCAGCTCTTGCAAAAAGCCTACGGTATCGACCAGCATAAATTCTACGTCCTCAATCGTAAAGGTTCGGGAAGTAGGGTCTAAGGTGGCAAAAAGCTCGTTTTTTACGTACACGTCCGCGTTTGTCAGACGATTCATCAGCGTTGACTTGCCCGTGTTTGTATACCCTACAAGAGCAATCGTTTTTACGTTGTCCTTTTTACGGCGTTCGGTCAACAGACTGCGGCGCTGTTCCAGTTCCTTCAGCTTGCTTTCTAGGTATTTTAATCTACCGCGGATATATCTACGGTCGGTTTCCAGCTTTGTTTCGCCTGGTCCGCGGGTACCAACACCGCCGCCAAGGCGGGAAAGAGCCTCGCCTTTCCCTTTTAAGCGGGGATAAATATATTTCAGCTGCGCCAGCTCGACCTGCAATTTCCCTTCCGCGCTTTTGGCGTTTTTTGCGAAAATATCCAGGATCAGAGTGGTGCGATCAATAACCTTTTTTTCCCCAAGCGCTGCGGATATATTCAGGGTTTGAGAAGGGGAGAGCTCACCGTTGAAAAGCACGGTTATATCTAAGCCATCGAGGATTTCCTGCAGCTGATTCAGCTTACCTTCGCCGATATAGGTGGCAGGGTTGACCTCACGGATATTCTGATAAATCGTGCCTGCATACAACGCGCCCGCGCTTTCAATCAAAGCGATCGCCTCCTCATGCAAAACCTTATATTTATCGGCGTTTTCACGGGTGATCGGCTGAATGACGTATATCTTTTCAATCGTAGTACTTTGTGTTTCGTGCATCAATTTTCGTCCTTAGGCGGTTTATTATTTGCGGCATCGTCAGGGCGGAGCTTGACGACATTGGCTGCCTTTCGGCGGTTTTCTTCCGTCACCGCAGCATAGTGCTTTTTCGTTGTATTTACGTCACGATGCCCTAAAACGTCGGCAACAATGTAAATGTCCTGCGTTTCGTTGTAAAGGCGAGTGCCGTAGGTGCTACGCAGCTTATGTGGTGTGATCTTCTTTAATGGTGAAATGATTTTGCAGTACTTTTTTACTAAGATTTCTACCGACCGAACGTTAATTCGTTTATATTGCATGGAAAGGAAAAATGCCGTTTCCTCCGCAGGAATCTTATGATCGTTGTTCTTTTCGGCAATGTATTCTTGCAGTGCGTAGCGGACCTCATCAGAAAAATACAAAATCGCGCGATTCCCACCTTTGCGGGTGACCACAAAAGAATTGTCGGCAAAATTAAAACTGTCGTTATCCAAGCCAACCAGCTCGCTGATACGGATCCCCGTACCTAAAAATAGGGTAATAATCGCGCGGTCGCGTACGGCAGTTTTTGCATGATAGTGCGCGGCGTGTCGCGAAAGTCCTGCGCCGTTTTCGGTGACTGTGATAAGATCAGAAACTTCGTTTGCCTCCAAACGAATGATTTCGCGGTCGTGTTGTTTTGGCGTTTGTACCTTTGCTGCATTGTCTACGCGGATTAACCCACGGGAGAAGAAATATTTAAAGAGCGCGCGGACGGCAGAAAGCTTTCTTGCCTTAGCGCGTTCGTCGCAGGTCAAGCGTTTGCCGCCATAGGTATAGTTGGAAAGATAGCCCAAAAACGCCTCGATATCGTTGTGCTGTAAACGTTCCAAATCTTCCAAGGTTAAATCGTCAACTTCTTTTCTTCTTAAACGACGTTTGCAGATAAAATCGAAGAAAATACGCAGATCATAAGCATATTTTAAGCGGGTTTGACTGCTTGTCCGTGTTTCAATCCCTAAGAAATAGTCTTCGCAGAAGGGGGGCAAGTCATTCAAAAGTTCGGCGATCTTATCAAGATCATGGATATTTCGTTGTGTATAATATGTCATAGCCATAGTTCTATTATACTAAAAGGAAAGACATTTGTCAAGATTTCCCGAAAAGTTGTAGTGGTGAAACGCAAAATTTTATACGTATTTTTTTCAACAAGCTCAATCAGGTTATGGCGGTTAGAAAACCGATAAAGCAGCAGTAGCGCATTCAATAGTATTATATTTGACAAAATAAAAGAGATTCGTACGAACGGATCTCTTTATTTTAGCTTTCACATAGACGTTTTAGAAACCAAGGGCGGTAATCAAAATATACAAACACAGACTTAGAACATTTCGTAAAATGCAGGTTTTACGAAATGTATTGCCTAAAAACAGCTAATTTCGAACGTTTTTTGTTTTGAAAACAATATTTTTTAAAATATAACTTTTCGAAACAATTTCTTTCAATAATAGAATATTTTTAAATTTCCTCGGCAATTCCAAAACTGTACGACGGGATTTTTATTCCGTTTTCGCTAAATTTCCCTTGCAACAATTCCTTGAAAATTTTTCCTTCTTTTTTAAAAGAACGCTCGTTTTGCGAATTGTTCGTGTAAATATACAAAGCTTTCCCTTGGAATTCTCTTTTATAAATCAGTAAGCCGTTTTGCGCAAAAACCTCGCTCCAAGTCCCTTTTGCAAAAAGCTGTCGATATTCTTCACGAATTTTAGAGAGCTGCGTATAATAAGTTATCAATTCGGCGTTTAAATTTCCCCAATCAAAGCACCTTCTGCAGAACGGATCGATATCGCCTTCCATACCGTTTTCATCGCCGTAATAAATGCAGGGAACGCCTGGCAACGTAAATTGCAAAATTGCCGCCATTTTCAGCTTTTCAAGCGTTTCTTTCTTCTTTTCAGGCGATAAATACGCACTTTTTTGCGCCATTTCGTCTTTATTCTTGCACGTAATTCGTCCCAAAACCGTCAAAATGCGCGGCGTATCGTGCGTTCCTAAGATATTCATTAGGCAATCTAGGCTTTGTTTAGGATAATGGTCTATTATCGAACGGATATTTCGCACAAAATTTTCTGCATTTGCCGTTAAAATATAGTCGATAATCCCATTTTTCCAAGGATAATTCATTACGCTGTCTAATTCGTAGCCATGAAAATACCTTCTGCGTTCAGAATAAGCGATCTTTTCAGATGCATCCTCCCACACTTCCCCGATGATAATTGCGTCATTATCGGCGGTTTTTACGCTGTTTCTAAGCTTTTTTAAGAAGAAATCGGGCAATTCATCAGCAACGTCCAAACGGTAGCCGCCAATTCCGCTTTTTAGCCACGTTTTTAATACGCCAGCTTGTCCAAAAATAAATTCTTGGTATTCAGGCGATTCTTCGTTGGTTTCAGGCAGAATGTCAATTCCCCACCAACTACGGTATTGATCGGGGAACTGTTGAAAATCATACCAACTGGCATACGGAGAATCCTTCGATTGATACGCGCCAAGCGAGGGATAATGCCCATATTTGTTAAAGTATACGCTGTCGTCGCCCGTATGATTAAAAACACCGTCCAAAATCACCCGAATTCCTTGTTTTTTCGCGGTTTCGACCAAGTGATCAAAATCCTCTTTCGTGCCCAAAAGCGGATCAATTTTTAAATAATCTGCGGTGTCATACCGATGGTTGGACGCTGCCTCAAAAATGGGATTAAAATAAATTACCGTAACGCCAAGCGCTTTCAAATATGGCAATTTTTCCTCAATTCCCTTAAAATTCCCGCCAAAAAAGTCGTTATTCAATACTTTTCCTTGCGTATTGGGTTTATACGAAGGTTCACCACCCCAATCGTCGCGCAAGATACGCCTCCCTATTATGTCTGGCGTAATATCTACGTCTTGCATACTACTTTTTGCAAAACGGTCGGGGAAAATCTGATACATTACCCCGCCTTTAAACCATTCTGGGGTTTTAAAATCTGCTTCATATACGGTTAATAGAAAGGATTTTCCCTTTTTGGGATTTAGTGCGCCGCATACGTTCTCGTTTTCACAAACGTCCCCTTCGCCCTCGATGCGAAAACGATAGTAATATAAGCCTCTTTCGCGAATTTTTAGGCGTATTTGCCACCCAAACTCCGTATTTTGCATTGGATAAGCCACACACTCGGCGCCGTCCTTATTTAAAACGAAAAACGCCGATTTTTCGCTGGCGATAAAAGCCTGGGTCGTAGGCGTATCCCCTTCTTTAAGACAGAAGAGGTTAAAGCAGACCTCTGTTTCAGTTGGAATACCGCCCGTCACGCTTTTGCAGCGGACGTCCAGCGGATCGTAATAAATCGTGCTCATATACTTCTTAATCTTTCCTAAGTAAGAGGAAAAGCCGTAAAATATTTACAGCTTTTCACCCCTACTATGCAATTTCAGTGAATTTTAATGCAAAGCTTGCAGATTCCAAATGTTTTCTGCGTATTCTTTGATGCTTCTATCCGCCGCGAAAAATCCCGCAGCTGCGATATTACGCAAGGATTTTTGATTCCAAGCGCGTTTATCGTTCGTGTAGAGTTCGGAAAGCTTATCCTGGGTGGTCAAATATGCCTGATAATCCGCCATACACATATACGGATCGGCAATCGGCGAGCCCGTCAAAAGATAATTTGCAAT
>JAZURU010000053.1:0-6880 GCA_045606365.1 Candidatus Scatosoma sp.
AAAGGAGTATCAATATGTCCGGACATAGCAAATGGCATAACATACAAGCAAAGAAAGGCAAGGCAGACGCGGCTAAGGGTAGAATTTTCACCAAGCTCGGCAGAGAGATCGCGGTGGCGGCGAAATCCAACCCCAACCCCGAAACGAACAGCAAGCTTGCCGACATCATTGCAAAGGCAAAGGCGGCAAACATGCCCAACGACAACATTCAGCGCTCGATCAAAAAGGCGAGCGGCGAAATGAGTGGTACTGATTATAAAGAGCTGACCTATGAAGGCTACGGCGTGGCAGGTTCGGCGGTCATCATCGCGACCTTGACGGACAACGTCAACCGTACGGCGGGCGACGTGCGCGCGATCCTTTCCAAGCACGGCGGCTCGATGGGGCAGACGGGCTGCGTATCCTACAACTTTGAAAACAAGGGCTATATCGTGGTAGAAAGAACGGTAGAGCTGGACGAGGATACGATGACCGAATACGCGTTGGAGGCAGGCGCAGACGACGTAATCGCAGACGACGACGTGTATGAAATTTTCACCACTCCTGAGGCGTTCTCGGACGTGAGAAAGTACTTGGAGGACAAGAACAAAGAGCTGGTGGCAGCTGCTCCCAAGGGTAGAAGAAACGACGAGGAAGAGGACAAGATCAAGTTTATCCAGGCAGAGATTTCGATGATTCCCAACAGCCGTATCGAGCTGCCGAAGGACAAGCTGGAAACCTTCCTGAAAATGATCGACGCCTTAGAAGACAACGACGACGTGCAGAACGTTTACCACAACGTAGACATTCCCGACGACGAAGAATAAGCGCGAAATAGGGTGAATGATGAAGAAATTGGAAAGAATGACCGCGCGTGAATTGGCGGTGTTCTGCTTGATGGCGGTATTCGCAGGGATTGCGGTCGGCATCGGCGGTACGGCATCTTTGCTGTGCGTGGCGCGCTTGGAGGGCGGATACGGAAAGTTGCTGGGCGGCTTACTGTTTTCGTTGGGCATGTACGCGATCATCAGCTTTGAAATGAAGCTGTTTACGGGCATGGTGGCGTCGATACCGAAGATGGGGATCAAGAATATGTGGCGTCTGCCCGTATGCTTTATCGGCAATGCGCTGGGCGTTGCTCTGGTGGCGGTGCTGTTGTCGTTTTCGCCCGTCAAGGCGGAGATCAGCGCAGCGGCGATCGAGCTGATCGAAGGCAAGCTCCATTCCGAAACGTGGGCGCTTAGCTCCCTCTGTTCGGGGGTCTTATGCGGGATCTTGATAACGATGTCCATTTGGGCAAGCCATTACGCCCCTGCAAAGGGTCTGTCCACGACGGTGGGGGTGATCCTGCCCATCGTGGTGTTTGCGTTCTGCGGGTTCGACCATTCGGTGGCGAACATGTTGTATTTTTACTTCTTTGGCGAAGTGTCTTGGCACGTCGCGGGGTACATTGTCCTTTCGATTGTCGGCAACGCAATCGGTGGGGTGCTGCTGCCCTTGGTTGTGATGCTGCGCGGTACGGAAAACGACAAATCGGCATAAACAATTTTATACAAAAACGGACAAAAAACGCTCAAATGTTTGGATTTGGCGTTTTTTTGTTTATATATAATATAGCGCGCGCAATTTAGCGCGAAACGGAGGTAAAAAAATCCCCAAAATTGGAAAGAATTTTTTATGAGGCTATTGCATTTCATTGGCGGCTGTGATATAATGTTGCACCTTAGAGGTAATAAGAGCAACGTATAGTGAGAGAAAAAAGGGAGAAAACGTAAAAGAAATGGAATGGTTTACTTATGAAAAGGAAGAGGATGACGGGCTGACCGAAATCTCGCTGGATTGGGGCGAGTTAGAGGAAATCAAGGTCAGCGAAAAGACGGACAATCTTGCCGATGGCTTGGTGTCCTGTTTAAACACGCTAGGTAGGGTGGACGTGCCGTACATTGCCACGGCATGCGAAAAGACGCCGCAGGAGGTGGTGGAGGGGTTGAGAGGCTCGATCTATCTCAATCCTGAAATCTGGGACGGTGACATTCGCAGGGGCTGGGAAACGGCAGACGCCTATCTTTCTGGCAATTTGCGAAGAAAGTGGAGGTATGCAAAGTCCGCAGCCGAACGCTTTCCCGAGCTGTTTTCCGCCAACGTCGAGGCGTTGGAGGGGCTGTTGCCGCAATCGGCGCTAGGGGAAGAAATCTATATCACGTTGGGCTCGCCGTGGGTTCCTACGGACGTGATTGACGATTTCATCGAACACCTGCTTGGGCCGTACGTCAGCAATATCAATGAAAAATTCCGCCCTGGTTATTTGGTCGTTCGGGACGAATTGACGGGCGGCTGGGAGATCCCTGCAAAAAGCCGTTATGCCTACGGTCAATACGCGGTGCGCGCAACGTCTGCGTACGGTACTACGCGTATGAACGCGCTGGAAATCATGGAACACACGCTGAACATGAAGACGGTTGTGGTGCGGGATACGGTGGTTGTTCGCGCGGCTACGTATACGCAAAAGCCGAAAACGGCGTCCGTGGTCAACCGTGAAGAAACGGTGCTTGCGGTAGAAAAGCAGGATCTGATCATCAAGGAATTTCAAAGCTGGGTCTGGCAGGACGAGGCGAGGGCAAATCGTTTGCGCTCGATTTTTGAAGAACGGTTCGGCTTTGTACGGGCGCGGCAATTCGACGGTAGTTTTTTGACCTTCCCGACGATGGACGAAAATGCCTTTTTGTACCCCTATCAAAAGAATGCGGTGGCGCGTATTCTGTTCAGCCCGAACGTATTGCTTGCGCATGAGGTGGGTTGCGGTAAAACGTACATTATGGTGGCGGCAGGTATGGAATTACGGCGCATGGGCGTGTCGAAAAAGAACATGTACGTCGTGCCGAATAACCTCGTTTCGCAGTGGCGGGACATCTTCCGCGAGCTGTATCCGCAGGCGAAAATTATGGAGATTTTGCCCAAGGATTTCACCCCCAAGCGCAGGGAAAGCACTCTGCAGGCGATGCGGGATATGGACGTGGACGGGATCTTGATCACGTACAGCTGTTTCGACCGTATTCCTGTTTCCCTCAAAACGAAGATCGAGGATATAGAGGACGAGCTGAAAAAGCTGGACGAGGCGATCAAAGACGGCTCGAATAAATTTTCTTCCACACTGGTAATGCGTAAAAACAAGCTGGTCAAGGATTTAAAGACCTTGCGCGCTAAGCAGCAGGACGAGGAAAAGTCCGTCTTTTTCGAGGAGCTGGGCGTGCAGACGCTGTTCGTAGACGAGGCGCACAATTATAAGAACATCGAAGTCAACACGAAGATTGAAAACGTGTTGGGTTTGGGTAATCGCAACGGCTCGGAAAAATGCCAGAATATGCTGTATAAGGTGCGTTGCGTGCAAAAGCAGAACAGCGGCAGAGGGGTGGTGTTTGCGACGGGCACGCCGATCACGAATTCGATTATCGACGCGTTTGTGATGCAAAAATACCTGCAAAATGGCGAACTTACCCTGCTCGATCTGCAAAATTTCGATAGCTGGGTGGGCATGTTTGCGGAAAAGACGACGGAATTTGAAATCGACGTTGATACCAGCAGCTATCGCTTAGCGACCCGATTTTCCAAATTTCACAACCTGACTGAGCTGACGATGCTGCTCTCCTCCATCGCCGATTTTTACCGTGCGGACGGGGCGACGGGGGTGCCGCAGCTGGACGGGTACACCGATTGCGTGGTGGAAAAAACGCTAGAATTTTCGCAGTATTTAGAGGATATTTCTCGCCGTGCAGACGGCGTGCGTTCGGGCACGATCGGCAGGGACGAGGACAATATGCTGAAAATCACCACAGACGGCAGAAAGGCGGCGCTCGATCTGCGTTTGGTTGATCCGCACGCGCCTTTTTCGTATAGTTATAAGGTGATGCGCTGCGCGGAAAACGTGTTCGATCTGTATATCAAAACGCTGGGCAAAAAGAGCACGCAGCTGGTATTTTGCGATACCTCTACCCCCAAGGGGGATTTCAACGTCTATGACGAGCTGCGCCGCTTGCTCATCGAAATGGGGGTGCCGCACAACAAGATTGCGTATATTCACGACGCGCAGTCCGAAAGCCACCGTGAAGAGCTTTTCGAGGCGGTACGTACGGGGCAGGTACGCGTTCTAATCGGTTCTACGTTCAAGCTCGGCATGGGTGTGAACGTGCAGGACAAGCTGATCGCAATCCATCATCTAGACATTCCTTGGCGGCCGTCGGATATGGTGCAGCGCGAGGGCAGAATTCTGCGCCAGGGCAACGAAAACAAGAAAGTGTATATCTATCGCTACGTGACGGACGGCAGCTTTGACGCCTATTCGTGGCAGCTTTTGGAAAGCAAGCAAAGGTTTATTTCGCAGCTGCTTTCTGGCTCGCTGACGGAAAAGGAGGCGGAGGACGTGGATAGCGTGGTGCTCAACTATGCCGAAATCAAGGCGCTTGCCATCGGCAATCCGCTGATCAAAAAGCGTGTGGAAACGGCAAACGAGCTGGCAAGGCTGCTGACCTTGCAACGAAAAACGGTGTATATCCGCGAACAGCTGGAGGCGGAGCTTGCCGAGATTCCCGAACGCTTGGAACGGCAGAGAAAGCTGTATACTGCCTGCTTGCAGGACGTGGACGATTATCGGCGGTTAAAGCGGGAATACACGGTGGAGGAACGTACTTCGCTCAGCAGCGACGTCATGTCCGCGATTGCGAAATACGACCTCACCGAAGGGGTGGAAAAGACGATCGGGGAATACCAGGGCTTTTCGGTGGTATTGCCGTCCTACCTCGTGCCGCAAAAGCCGCACGTTTGGCTGAAGCGCAACGGCAAATATAAGGTGGACGTCGGCGAAAGTCAATTCGGCGTCATTGCCCGTTTGGATAACGCGCTGGAAACGATGGACAAGCAGTTAAAGCTGTATAAAGAGAACGTGCAGGGGCTGATCCTTTCTAAGGAAGAGATCCGCGCCGAGCTTTCCAAGAACAATTCGTACTTGGACGAGATCGCGCGCTGCAAGGCAGAGCTGGAAGAAATTGATAAACAGTTGGGGGTCAAGAAGAAATGAGTGCAGAGGCAAAGCTTACAAACGTACCTACGCTCTCCGTCCAAAAGACGGTAGAGCTGCTTTCGGGCGCATATTGCGCCGTAATTCGGCAGGGGCTGCCGATGAAAACGCTGCCCTCGGTGATGCTGTGGGGGGCGCCGGGCGTCGGTAAATCGCAGGCAGTCAGGCAGCTGGCTAAGGAAATCGAACGCCGCACGGGCAGGATTGCCAACGTCGTGGACGTGCGCTTATTGCTGATGAACCCCGTGGATCTTCGCGGTATCCCTACGGCGAACGCGGATAAGACGCTTGCGGTATGGTTAAAACCGCACATCTTCCAGATGAACGAGAGCCCCGCCTACGTCAACATTCTGTTCTTGGACGAAATTTCCGCCGCGCCGCAATCGGTGCAGGCGGCGGCGTACCAGATCACCTTGGATCGCGTGGTGGGGGAACACAAGCTGCCTGAAAATTGCATCGTCGTTGCGGCGGGCAACCGCTTGACGGACAAGTCTGTCGCGTACAAGATGCCCAAGGCGCTTGCCAACCGACTTTGCCACATTCAGGTGGAGGCGGATTTCGACAGTTGGAAACGCTGGGCGATTGCCTCGGGTGTCAACCGCAAGGTGATCGGCTTTCTGTCCTTCAAGCGCAACCTGCTGTTATCGGACGGCGGCGTGGACGATTTGGTGTATCCTACCCCTCGTTCGTGGGAGATGGTCAGCAACGTCTTGAACGCTGTCAACGAGGACGTGGACGCGGTGTATTCCTACATAAGCGGCTGCGTGGGGGCGGGGGCAGCGATTGAGCTGCGTACTTGGTGCAAGATCTATGCGGGCTTGCCCGATATCGAAAAGATTTTCCAAGGCAGAGAGGCGCACGTGCCCAAGGGCGCGGACGTTTTATACGCGCTGTGCTCGGCAATGACGGACTATGCCAGAAAGCACAAAAACGACATGACGGCAATCGACAATTCCTTGGTATACGCCAGCTATTTCACCCCCGATTTTTGCGCGGTGCTGTTAAAGGATTATATGGCGATCGAGCCGAACTACAAACAAAAGCTGATGGCGCAAAGCGGCGCGTTCGTACGCCTGCTTTCCCGCTGTGGGAGATTGTTGAACGATGCTTACTGAGCAAGAGATCAAGCGCTATACTGAACGCATGATGCAATCGCGCATGCGGGTCATCTGCAACAACGGTTTTTTGGGCGTGCTTTTGACGCACATGCGTATGATGGTGGACGAGCGTATGCCCACGGCTGCAACGGACGGCAAGTACATTTACTTTGGCAAGGAGTTTTTGGAAACGCTGACCGATCGAGAGATGGACTTTGTCATGATGCACGAAATCATGCACGTCGTTTTGCAGCACCTGCAGCGGCAGGGAGATCGGGATCAGTATCTGTTCAATATAGCCTCGGACATCGTCATCAACTCCTCGATTTTGGAAAACGCAGGTGGGGATGAAAGGGCGATCACGCTGGCGAATTACGGCGTGATGATGCATCTTGCGCCCGATGGCAACGAGGGGGTAAAATACACCGCCGAAGAGGTGTATGAGCAGCTGAAAAAAGAGCAGGAAAAGCAGCAGAAACAGCAGGGCGGCGGCAAGGGGAAAAGCGCCTCTGGCGGCGGTGGCGGCGCAGGGGGCGGACAGAATAACCAAGCGCAGCAAGGGGGTCAGGGTAGCCAAGACGCTCAAAGCAGCAGCCAGAGTGGTAGCCAAAAGGGCAGCCATTCACAAAGCGGTCAAAGCGGCTCGCAAAACGGCAACCAAAAGGGGGCACAAAGCGGCGCCCAAGGGGGCACGCAAAACAACAGCCAAGTCGGAGGCCAAGCGGTCTTAGGA
>JAZURU010000054.1:0-5796 GCA_045606365.1 Candidatus Scatosoma sp.
TTCTTCCTTATTTATAAGGAAAATAGGAGGAAAATTGTATCAAAGCGTTGCGTTTTTTTTTAAAGTGTGCTACAATAATAGAAAAAATAGGGAGAGTATTCGGTCCATGATCAACAAATGGGATAAACGCTTTATGGAGCTGACGGAAACGGTGGCAGGCTGGTCCAGCTGTTTTCAGGAGAATCGCCACGTCGGCGCCATCATCGTAAAGGATAAGCACGTACTTACCACCGGTTATAACGGTGCGCCTGCTGGCATAAAAAGCTGCGTAGAAAGGGGGGAATGCCTGCGTCGAAAACTCAATATCCCCAGCGGTACTATGCAGGAAACCTGCTATGCCGTACACGCGGAACAAAACGCGATCGTGCAAGCGGCGCGTCTTGGCGTAAACGTGAACGGCGCTACCTTATATTGCACCCATCAACCTTGCGTAATCTGCGCAAAGATTATCATCAACGCGGGTATTAAACGCGTCGTGTATAAACACGGCTACCCTGACGAATTTTCGTTGGCTCTCTTTGCGGACGCGCAGGTAGTTGTGGAAAAATTTGAAGAATAATAAGGAGAGTATATTATGTCGAATCCTATTGTGACAATTGAAATGGAAAGCGGAAAGAAAATCCGCGTCGAGCTGTATCCCGACAAAGCACCCAACACTGTAAACAATTTTTTATCGCTTATAAATCGGGGGTTTTATAACGGATTGATCTTTCATCGCGTTATCGCAGGCTTTATGATTCAGGGCGGTGATCCCGAGGGCAACGGAACGGGTGGCCCCGGCTACCGTATTCCTGGGGAATTTTCAGCCAACGGTTTTACGGGCAACGATATTACCCATGAGCGCGGCGTTATTTCCATGGCACGCGCAGGTCATCCCGATTCTGCGGGTTCGCAATTTTTCATCATGCACGAGCTGGCAGATTATTTAGACGGTCAGTACGCAGCGTTCGGCAAGGTGATCGAGGGGATAGAAGTGGTCGATGAAATCGCGGGCGTAAAAACGGATTGGCATGATCGCCCCTACGAGGATCAGCGAATGAAATCGGTGACGGCGGAAACCTTTAACGTGGAATATCCGCTGCCCAAAAAGGCATAACGAAAGGAGTATTTTATGGTCGATAATTCGATATACAACAATCCGCTGATTACGCGCTACGCTAGCAAGGAAATGCAGCGTGCATTTTCCGACGAAAAACGTTTCAAGCTGTGGAGAAAGCTGTGGATCGCCTTAGCGGAATCGGAAATGGAGCTTGGTTTAAACGTCACGCAAGAACAGGTTGACGAGTTGAAGGAATACGCTGAGGACATTGATTTTGAGCTTGCGGCAAAATTTGAACGTGAAGTTCGTCACGACGTTATGGCGCACGTAAAAGCGTACGGAGAAAAAGCCAAAAAAGCAATGCCGATCATTCATCTTGGCGCAACCAGCTGTTTCGTCAACTGCAACGCAGAGGCGATCATGATTGACGAGGCGCTGGACATTGTATTGGAAAAGCTTGTTAACGTCATGGACAAGTTGCAAAAATTTGCCCTTCAATATAAGGATGTTCCCACGCTTGGCTTTACCCATTTGCAGCCGGCGCAGCTTACGACGGTGGGCAAACGCGCCACCCTTTGGCTGCAGGATCTAAAGATGGATTACGACAATCTTATCGATTTGAAATCACACGTAAAGCTTCGTGGGGTAAAGGGTACGACGGGCACGCAGGCAAGCTTTATGCAGCTTTTGGGCGGTGACGAAGAAAAGATCAAGGCATTAGAACAAAAGGTGGTTTCTAAGCTTGGCTATGACAGCGTGTACGGCGTGACGGGGCAGACCTATCCTAGAAAGTTCGACTATAACGTACTTTGCGTGCTTTCCCAGATCGCGCAAAGCGCCTATAAATTCTCTAACGATATTCGTATTTTACAGAATATGAAAGAGATGGAAGAACCGTTTGAGAAGAACCAAATTGGTTCTTCTGCGATGGCATACAAGCGCAACCCGATGCGCAGTGAACGTATCGGCGCCTTGGCAAGATACGTCATTTCCCTGCCGATGAACAGCGCATTAACGGCGTCGACGCAATGGTTTGAACGCACTTTAGACGATTCGGCGAATCGTCGTATTGTTAACGCGCAGGCGTTCCTTTCTGTGGACGCGATCCTCAATATTTATATGAATGTTGCGGAAAACTTAGTCGTTTATGAAAAGGTAATAGAAAAACATATTCGCGCTGAACTGCCGTTTATGGCAACGGAAAACATCATGATGGAGTGCGTAAAGGCGGGCGGGAACCGCCAAGAGCTGCACGAACGTATTCGCGTACTTTCCATGGAAGCAGGTAAAAACGTCAAGGCGGAAGGAAAGGAAAATAACCTGATTGAACTTATCCAGCAGGATGAAATGTTTAAGCCTGTTTGGGATCGCTTGGATGAAATTTTAGACGCAAAGAAATTTATTGGCAGAGCGCCTTCGCAAACGGTAGAATTTATCGCAAACGAAATTTCGCCCATTTTAGAAAAGCACGCGCAGTTGCTTGGTCAAAAGGGTGACGTTCGCGTTTAATATTTGGTCATAAAATTGTAGCGCTGAGGAAATTTGAACGCATAACCATGATTTATGAAATTGCTGGTATTCGTATCAAGATTCAAAACGAATATCCTTACACAACGCGCTTTTGCGCCGCATATTTATCGCAGGATCAAACCTCTGCTTGGGATATTACGGCGGTAGTATCGGAAAAGGAAATTGCAGAAGAAAAAGAACATTCTCCTAATTTTTCCGTCGGCTATTTAGAAAATATCTGTCTGTATCGAAACATCTGCTTGCAGCTGCCCGCATACAATCGTATATTGCTACACGCCGCCGTGCTAGAATACGATGGCGCTGCCTACGCATTTTTAGGGCGCAGCGGAACGGGTAAGTCAACGCATACGGGGCTTTGGCTGCAGGCGTTGCAAGGGGCAAAGATTGTCAACGGCGATAAACCGATTTTAGAGGTAGGGCAAGAGGGCGTTATCGCTTACGGAACGCCTTGGATGGGAAAGGAAGGTAGGGGGTGCAATACGAAAGCGCCGCTGAAAGGGCTGTGTTTTTTAGAGCAAGCAAAGGAAAATTCCATCCGTCCTTTAGCGCTATCCGAAGTGACGTCACGGCTATTTTTACAGCTACTTATTCCTACGGAAGAAGAGGCGGCTGCAAAAACGTTAGAGCTGGCAGATCGTTTGATTATGGATGTACCCGCATGGCTACTTCGCTGCGATATTTCAGAGGAGGCGGTTCGATGTTCCTTTGAGGCGATGACAAAAAAATATTTTGATGAGGAAAAAAGAAAGCATTATGAAGATTAAAAAAGGCTTTGTTGTTAGAAAAGTCGGCGGTGAATGTGTTGCCGTTCCCGTTGGTGAGATGAGCAAAAATTTCCACGGCATGATCAATTTAAATTCAACGGGGGAATTCCTTTGGAATTTTTTCTCAGCCGAACATACGGTGGACGAGGGCGTTGCCGCGCTTTTGGAAACGTATGACGTGGAAGAATCGCTTGCGCGCGCAGACGTAGAACGTTTTGTGGAGATACTTGTAAAAAACGGGTTCGCTGAATAATATGCAAGACAAGCAAAAGCTAACAATTGAAGAAGTCCTGGAAAAAGAGGGGAAATACGTCGGACCGACGGTGGGGATCAGCATGCTGCCGATGTTAAAAGAGCGCAGGGATACCATTGTCGTCCGCCCCAAGACGGAGAAATTAAAGCCGCTGGACGTTGCTTTGTACCGTCGTGGAGACGCCTATGTATTGCACCGTGTTTTATATCCAACGGAAACGGGCTATATTATTCGTGGCGATAACTGCTATGCCGACGAGGTAATTCCCGAAGAGGACGTATTTGGCGTGCTCACAGAATTTTTCCGCAAGGATAAACATTACTTATGTACGGACGAAGGCTATCTTCGATATGCGCGTAGACGAGTAAAAAATTACAAGTTCCGTCGTTTTTTTGTTCGGGTAAAGGTAAAAATAAAAAACGCGATCAAGCGCGTTTTACAATTCTTTGGCTATAAGAGGAAACAAAAATGAAAAAAAATCAGACGTCTGAAAAGGGAAAAGCATGGTTAAAGCGTGAAATGCGTCCTTATCGGGCGTCTATTGCTTTTAACACGGTACTTTCGATCTTGTCGACCTTATCATCGCTTGCTTTTGCGTACGTGGTGCAATTTTTGGTTGAGGGTGCCGAGGCGAAAGATTTTAACGTTATCCTAATTTTTTCAGGGATTTTATTGGGAATACTTGCATTAAAGATTGGCGCGCACGTATTTTACAGCTATCAATCGGAAAAGCTGCGCAGCAAAATGATGGCAGAGCAGCGTACAAAAATTTACGGCGATTTTCTTCGGGTGGAATATTCCAGAATCGGCGAATATCACAGCGGTGATCTTATAAACCGCATTACTTCAGACCTTTCCGAGGTTGTTGTCGATACGGTTGGGTTGCCGCCTAGTTTGATATCCATGGCGGTGCAGTGCGTTGGCGCGATTGCTGCGCTTGTCACGTTAGATCCGCTTTTTACGGGCGTTTATGTTCTCTGCGGTGTGATAGGCGGCGGCGTAATGGCGCTGTTTAGAAAGAAAGTCAAGGAATACCATAAGGAATTCATGCGTGTAGACGGTGAGGCGCGCTCGTTTATGCAGGAAGGATTAACGTCCTTGCTTGCAATCAAAGCTTACAAAGCGGAAAATAAGCTGTTAAACCAATCCTATTCCCATTCTGAAAAGTATTACCGCGCAAGGATGAAACGCAATGTTTTGCGTACGTTTATGACGTTGCTCACAACGGTGCTTGGCAACGTGGGGTTGATTTTTGCGGTGATTTGGTGCAGTATTCGCATGCTGGACGGCGTGATGGAATTTGGTATGATGCTGTCCGTCATCCTGCTTTTAAATCAATTACAGCAACCGTTTTCATCCGTGTCGGGGTTAATTCCCGTCATCTTTTCCCGTCAAGCAAGCGCAGAGCGGTTGGAGGAAATCACGTCGCTGGCAAACGGCGAGTCTACGCAGTCCAAAACGGCGATTTCGTACCAGCAGCTTTCCGCGGTCGAGCTTGCCGATGTTTCCTTTGATTACGGCAGGGAAAAAGTCTTAAACGGCGTATCCATGTCTTTACATAAAGGGGAAACGGTCTGCATTATCGGCAATTCGGGCTCGGGCAAAAGTACGCTTTTCAAGCTGCTTTTAGGGGTCTACGCACCGACGGTCGGTACGATTTCTCTGCAAACGACAGACGGCAAGGCGTTGCCGTATTCAGAATGCTCGGCAGATATTTTCGCTTACGTTCCGCAAGGCAATTTCCTGTTTACGGGTACGATTCGCGATAATTTGTTGTTCTTCACAGATAATGAGGTGAACGATGAAAGCATTTATGCCGCTTTGTCGATTGCACAGGCAGAATTTGTGTTCGAGCTGCCAGAAAAGCTGGATACAATGCTTTTAGAGCGCGGTGCTGGGCTTTCTGAAGGGCAGCAGCAACGGCTAGCCATTGCAAGGGCATTGCTTTCTAAACGACCCATCCTGCTTTTGGATGAGGCAACTAGCGCGTTGGACAGCGAAACGGAAAAAGAATTACTGCGTGCAATCCAATCGTTAAAGGATCGTACGTGCGTTCTTGTCACACATAGACCTGCGGCGCTGTCTATCGCCGATCGCGTTTATGAAATTCTTGATGGTAAAGTCACGCAAAAATAAGCCATAAAAAAATAAGGAACACCACAAGGGTATTCCTCATTATTGGTGCCGAAGGTGGGACTTGAACCCACACG
>JAZURU010000055.1:0-2722 GCA_045606365.1 Candidatus Scatosoma sp.
TGTCAGCTTACGGGCTTGGCGAAACCGCCAAGCCCGATGTTTTTTACTATTTAACGCCACCCCTGTACGGGTTGAAACGTTTACAAGCGATTATTGATGGAACTCGCCGCCGTCTGCGCCGCCACCCATATCGGGGCCGCCCTGCGCGCCTGCGTTTTGCTGATACAGCTTTGCAAATACCGGCTGTACAGAGTTCATCAACGTTTCGTATGCCGCCTGGATTTTGTCATCGTCGCCGCTTTCCAAATCCTTCTTTGCCGCGTCGATGGCAGCTTGCAAGGTCGCCTTGTCGTTTTCATCCAGCTTGTCGCCAGCCTCTTTCATGGTCTGCTCGCAGGAGAAGATCATGCTGTCCAGCTTGTTCTTGTTTTCCACCTTTTCCTTGCGCTTTTTGTCCTCTTCCGCGAACTGTTCCGCCTCTTTTACCGCCTTGTCGATCTCCTCTTCGGAAAGGTTGGTGGACGAGGTAATGGTGATATCCGTGGTCTTGCCCGTACCCTTATCCTGCGCCGTCACGTGTACGATACCGTTTGCGTCGATATCAAAGGTGACTTCGATTTGAGGAATACCACGAGGAGCAGGCGCAATGCCCGTCAACATGAAATTACCAAGCGTCTTGTTGTCGGCGCAGAATTCGCGTTCACCCTGCAATACGTGGATGGAAACGCCCGTCTGGTTGTCAGCCGCCGTCGAGAATATCTGGCTCTTCTTCGTAGGAAGGGTGGTGTTTCTTTCAATGATCTTCGTGAATACGCCGCCCAACGTTTCGATCCCCAAGGAAAGGGGCGTTACGTCCAAAAGCAATACGTCGTTAACTTCGCCCGTCAAAACGCCGCCCTGAATTGCCGCGCCGATTGCCACACATTCGTCGGGGTTGATCCCCTTGAACGGTTCTTTGCCCGTGATTTCGCGTACCTTTGCAACGACCGCAGGCATACGGGTCGAACCGCCAACCAAGATGACCTTGTCAATGTCGCTGTACGAAAGCTTTGCATCGCGCATAGCCGCCTTCATGGGCTCTACCGTTCTTGCCAAGAGGTCCGCCGTCATCATCTCGAATTTATCTCTAGTGATGGTCACCTCCAAGTTCTGAGGCACGTTGCCTGCCGCAAACGTGATGAACGGCAACGAAACCACCGTCGAGGACATACCCGAAAGCTCGATTTTCGCCTTTTCCGCAGCCTCTTTCAAACGCTGCATTGCCATCTTATCACCCGAAAGGTCAATGCCCGTTTCTTTTTTAAATTCTGCAAGGCAGTATTCGATGATCTTGTTATCCCAATCGTCTCCGCCAAGCTTGGTGTCGCCGTTGGTTGCCTTAACCTCAAACACGCCGTCAGAAATATCCAAGATGGATACGTCGAACGTACCGCCGCCGAGGTCGTAGATCATGACCTTGCCGCCCTTGTCCTTATCGAGGCCGTACGCAAGCGCCGCCGCCGTGGGCTCGTTGATGATACGAAGAACTTCCAGCCCCGCAATCTTACCCGCATCCTTGGTTGCCTGTCTTTGGCTGTCCGAGAAGTATGCAGGGCAGGTGATTACCGCCTGCGTGACGGGCTGACCGAGGTATGCCTCTGCGTCCGCCTTCAATTTCGCAAGGGTCATTGCCGAAATTTCCTGAGGTGTATACCCCTTGCCGTCGATGTCTACTTTATAATTTGAACCCATGTGTCTTTTGATGGAAATCACGGTTTTATCGGGATTTGCCACCGCCTGACGTTTTGCAATCTGACCGACGGTACGCGAACCGTCCTTTTGGAACGAAACCACCGAGGGGGTCGTTCTTGCGCCTTCCGCGTTGGGGATAACGACGGGTTCGCCGCCTTCCATAACCGCCACGCACGAGTTGGTCGTACCAAGGTCAATACCAATTACTTTTCCTGCCATATTATTTTCTCCTTTGCCGCAAATGCAGCGTCATGTTTTTTACGTAATACTGCGTAAGCACTTGCTTACAGTTTATATCTAACCCACAAATTTATTCTCTAAACAGAAAAATGAAAAATTTTTTTAGAAAATATAAAATATTTTCGTAGGCAGAATGTTTTCGATGGACAAGCAAGTCAAGGCGCGGCGGATTTTTGTGCAGGGAGTGTACATAGACGTACACGACCAAGGACGGGTTCTGTTTTTGTGGATAAGATGCCGTGCTATACGTCGTTTAAGTGCGGTAGTCGCCGTTGATCTTCACATAATCATACGTCAAATCACAGCCCCACGCCGTCGCTTTTCCGTCGCCGTCACCGAGCGTGATTAAAATTTCGATTTCGCTTTCCAATAAAATTTCTTTGGCTTTTTCTTCGGAGAATTCTACCCCCGCGCCGTTTTCGCAAACGACTACCGAGCCCTTCTTCGAACGGAAGCAAACGCCCACTTTCATCACGTCCACGTCCGTACCCGAATACCCGATTGCACACAACACTCTGCCCCAATTCGCGTCTGCGCCAAACATTGCCGCTTTCACAAGCGACGAGCAAATCACCGATTTCGCAATGATCTTTGCCGTTTTCTCGTCCTTCGCGCCGCAAACTTTACATTCCAAGAGCTTGGTTGCGCCTTCGCCGTCCGCTGCGATCTTACGGGACAAATCGGTTGTCACGGCATTGAGAGCCTGGCAAAATACCGTATAATCCTCGCCCTCTTCCGTGATCTCCGCGTTTCCTGCCATGCCGTTCGCCATAATAGAGAGCATATCGTTCGTCGAAGTATCCCCGTCCAC
>JAZURU010000056.1:0-9833 GCA_045606365.1 Candidatus Scatosoma sp.
CATTTACGACCAAAAGGAATACGAAAAAGCGCTTGCATGGGTCAAGGCGAAATGCAACCCCGACTTTGATAAAAACCCTCCCGAATTACAACGCACTGCCGAGGCAAAGGAAAAGGATTGGGAATTCACCGCGAAGATGGCATGCATCATCAAGGACTTGATGAACGGCAACCCCAACCTCCCCGAGGGCGCAGAAGAGGAAATGGTGGGTCACAACGCAATTGCGGCAGGTTTCCAAGGGCAAAGACAGTGGACGGACTTCTATCCGAACTGCGACTTCCCCGAAAGTATTTTAAATTCTACGTTCGATTGGAACGGCGCAAGAGAACCTTACGTTTTGGCAACCGAAAACGATACCTTGAACGGCGTTTGCATGCTGTTTGGTAAGCTGTTGACGGGCAGAGCGCAGATCTTTGCCGACGTGCGTACATATTGGTCGGGGGACGCGATCAAGCGCGTGACGGGCTATGAAGTAGAGGGCAAGGCGAAGGAGGCGGACGGCTTTATTCACCTGATCAACTCGGGCGCGGCTTGCGTAGACGCTTGCGGCGAGGTGAAGGACGAAAACGGCAACGCCGTGATGAAAAAATGGTGGGAAATGACGGACGCGGACATTGACGCTTGTATGAAGGCGACCACGTGGCCGTATGCAGACCTTGGCTATTTCCGTGGCGGCGGATATTCCTCTCGCTTTGTCACCCGCGCAGAGATGCCTTGTACGATGCTCCGTTTGAACATGGTCAAGGGTCTTGGCCCCGTGATGCAGATTGCGGAAGGCTGGACGGTTTCCGTACCCGACGAGGTGACGGATAAGCTGTGGAAGAGAACGGACTATACCTGGCCTTGCACCTGGTTCGCTCCCAGAGTGACGGGCAAGGGCGCGTTCAAGACGGCGTATGACGTGATGAACAATTGGGGCGCAAACCATGGCGCAATCTCTTACGGGCATATCGGCGCAGACGTGATCACCCTTTGTTCGATGCTGCGTATTCCCGTTTGCATGCACAACGTGGATGAAGATAAAATCTATCGTCCTGCGGCTTGGAATGCATTTGGTATGGATAAGGAGGGGCAGGATTTCCGCGCTTGTCAAGCGTACGGCCCTATGTATAAGAACGTTAAATAAGTTAAAAGTAGCAGGCAAACCACTCGGTTTTTATAAAACCGAGTGGTTTTTTTCTAAAAAATATTGCTTTTCGTGAAAAAATATGCTACAATGACTATGTATGAAAAAATCGACCTTAAAAAAACTGTATAACGGAATGGCGGCTTTGTGTTTGGGAACGTGCGTCTTCGGCTTTTGCGGCTGCGAAGAATTTTTGGCTGGGCTGGGCTCGGCAATCGGCAGTGCGTTGGAGGACGTGCTGAATGAATACTTTGAGGACGGCACGGTGGACGATAGCTACGTCTACACCCGCATGGAGGGCGGCGGTACGTATTATTACGATCGGCTTTCTAAAAAGCAACAGCGCTTTTACAAAAAGATCCGCATAGATATGGACAAATTTTTTGCGGGCGAACGGGAGCTGATGGAGTACGATCTTGACGGCGAAAACTTTTCCCTGCTTGGCAATTACCGCTTTTCCACCTTTGACCTGACCGAGGCGGAGGGCTTGCAGGCGTTTGACGCGCTGTATCAGGATTGCCCGCAATACTACGCATACGACGGCGTATATATGCTGTACGGCGAGGAATCGGTTGCCCCTGTCATTGCGGCGCAGTACGCCGACGGTACAGCCTTTGCCGCGGCGGACGCGAAAATTGCAACGGCGGTGGCGGCGGTGGAAAGCAGGTTGTCCCAAAATGCCAACGACTTGGAGATATTCACCGTTTTGTACGATTACGTGATGGGGCAGACGGATTATGAGTACGACGAGGCGGGCAACCCCAGCCAGAGCGCGCACTCGGGCAGTATCGTCGGGGTGTTGGACGGCGATAGAAAGACGAACTCGGTCTGCGTGGGCTATACGTTCACCTTGACCTACCTTAGCAATCTTTTCGGTGTAGAGTGCATTTCCGTCGGCAACGAGGAGCTGAACCATGCGTGGAACATGGTGAAAATGGACGGTAGCTGGTATCACGCAGACGCCACCAACCAAGACGGCAACGAGGGGGTGGATCTGTTCCTTTGCAGCGAAGAGGTTTTCTGGGAATTTTTTGAATACCCCTCGCCCGTGTACGATAGCGGGGACGCCACCACGACGGGCAGGGTGGGGATTCTTCCCGACGTCTTGGACGATCTTTGCTATGCGCGCTTTACTTACCGAGTGGATGGCAACGGCTATGGTGTGAGCGATACGCTGATCGATCAGTATCTATTAAAGCTCCCGTCCGTGCACAACGGCAGGGCGGTGAAAACGCTTAAAACGGGCTTTGGCATTTCCGCAACGCAGATGATGCAGCTGATTTTGCCTACCAGCATTACGAGGGTGGAGACGGGTGCGATCAGCCAAAATGAGCTGGAAAGTATTTTCTACGAGGGCACGGCGGAGCAGTTTTCCGCCATTTCCGTCGGGGCGTTGAACGACGGCTTTAAAAAAGCGCAAGTCTATTATTACAGCGAACAGGTGCCCAGCTGGGATTATAGCGGCAACCGATATTGGTATTACGATGAAAGCGGCTTGCCTTGCATTTGGGAAGTCCCATCTGGCGACGGAGCGCAAGTTTAAGATAAGAGGTAGGTATGAAATACACCTTTCAAACAATTAAGTACAATTTTAAAAATTTTCTGTACGTATTTCCCTTGGCGATTTTGCCTGCATTTTGCCTGTCCTTTACCATCGCGCGGGAGGATATTTTCTCAGTGGCGCAAAAGACCCTTTCTGGGGAATTTTCCACCATTACGTTTACCGAGCTTTTTCAGGCAGTGTCCATCTTCAACTTTGCCTCCTGGGAAACGGCGATAGCGGGCGTTTTGGGGATTATCGCGCTGGTGGTATGCGTGTCTCTCTTGATGGCGTTTACCGATAAGCACATGCGCTTCGGCAAACGCACCTTTAACGGGTTGTTTGCAAAGCTGAACGACAACCTACTCTCGACGTTTGGGCTGACGATGCTGTTGCTGATCGTGTACGAGGTGTGGACGGTGGTGCTGGCGGCGGTATTAAAGCTTTGCCTGCGCCTTGCGCCTCCGATTCTATACGTTGCCGTCCCTCTCGTTTTGGTGCTGCTACACGTGGTGCTGACCTACGTAATTTCGCTGGTGTATCTGTGGTTGCCCTGCATGCAAATTACAGGCTTTAAGCCGTTTGAGGCGCTGCGATACGGGTTCCTTTTGTGCGAACCGATCCAAGGCAAGCTGATCGCCGTGCAAACGTTGTCTATGCTGATCGCAGAGGCGGCGGTGCTGGCGGCAACCCTGCTGCTGCCCTCGATTTGGGCGGTTTCCGTTTCGGTGGCAACCTTGCTGTATGCGATGATGATTTTGCAATTTTGCGTGCGTATGCAGATCGTTTACTTTGACCGTGAACAGATCGAGCGCGCAGATCTTAAAAAATATTACGAATAAACGAAAAAGGTGGTAGATTATGCGATTTCGAAATACCTTGACGCTTTTTACGGAGAATTTTAAAAACGTTTCCCGCGTACTGTTATATAAGATCGTGGTGGGCGTGATTTGTACGGCGTTGTACGCGTTGCTGATCCTGCCGCAGCTGGAGCAAATCTTTACCAGCGCGGAATGGGAAATGCTGCTGGGCGATTTCCGTACGCTGCTTGCCGAGTTTATGCCCGGGCACGCCTCGGGGGATACCTTCGAGGGATTGCGTGACGAGATTGTAAACGGCTCGTTGCCCGCGTTTGGGGCGCTGGTTTGGACGATGGCTGGCTCGATTATCGGCAGAGCAATCCTCTGTATCATCGTGTATCTGGTGCAGCGCTATTTGGATACCCTCTGCTATTTCACCGTGGGCAGCATCACGAACGATAGAATGACGACGTATGCGGAAACGCCGTTCTGGCAGGCGTTTGTGGCAAACCTCGGCAAGGGGGCAAAATATGGGCTGGTATACGTGCCCATCGCCTTTTTGATCGACGTCGTGATCGTGCTGCTGGTGGGGCTGATCTTCGCCTTTTTAAAAGTGGGCTTGGCGCTGTTTTTGGCGATGACGGTGCTTGCGCTGGGGCAGGCGTGTAAGCTGACCTGGACATCGGCTTGGATGCCCGCGATTACCTCTGACCACATGACCTTAAAGCAGGCGATGCGCTCGATTCGAAAAGAGGAACGCAAACAGCATAACCGTTCGTTTGCCATGTATTTGACGCTGGTGTACGCCATTATCGTGGTCAACGCTCTGGCGGTGGTGTTTACCCTGTCCAGCGGGCTGCTGATTACCATACCCGCGTCGTACGTGCTGCTGATTTGCGCGCAGTACGTCAACTACTTTACCGTCAAGGGTAAAAAATATTTCGTCACCTTTGAGGACATCGCCACCAACGATTGCAAGGGCGACACCGAGCATTTCTTCGATTACGTGGACGAAACGGGGGAGGCTGACGGGGCAAAACAAGAAGAAAATGTAATAAACGTTGAGGAGGACGCTATGGACTATCAAAAAGAATACGAAAGCTGGCTGACGGACGAAAGACTTTGCGCGGAGGGCAGGGCAGAATTGCTTGCCATCGCCGAGGATGAAAAGGAAAAGGAATACCGCTTTGCTGCCGAACCTGAGTTCGGTACGGCTGGCATGCGCGGGCTGATTGGCTACGGTAAGAACATGATGAATGTATACACCGTGATGCGCGCGACGCAGGGCTTGGCGGAGTTTATCAAAACGCTGGGCGGCGAGGCGATGCAGCGAGGGGTGGTCATTTCCTACGACACTCGCAGAAGATCGGAGGAGTTCGCAAGAGCCACCGCAGAGGTCTTGGCGAAAAATGGGATTAAGGCGTACCTCTTTGACGACGTGCACCCTGTGCCGATGCTTTCGTATGCAGTGCGTTATTTAAAGACGGTGGCGGGCGTTATGATCACCGCCAGCCATAACCCTAAGGAATACAACGGCTACAAGGTTTACGGCGAGGACGGCGCGCAGATGTCCCCCGAGGATACGGCAAAGGTGGTGCAGTATATTTCTAAAATCACCGATTTTCTGTCCGTCAGCGGGGAAAAGGACAGCCCCCTGATCCTGCCCGTACCTGCTAAGCTGGACGAGGATTATATTGAGGAGCTGTCAAAGCTTACCCTTTCGAAAGAAGCGGTGGAAAAATGCGGGGCGGGGTTAAAGCTGGTTTACACCCCCGTACACGGCAGCGGATATAAGCCCGTGACGGCGATTTTGAAACGGCTGGGCATCAACGTGACCGTCGTGGAAGAGCAGGCGGTAAAAGATACCGAATTTTCCACCGTCAAGGTTCCCAACCCCGAATATAAGGAAACGATGACGATGGGCATCGAGCTTGCCAACAAAATCGACGCGGACGTGGTGTTCGGTACAGACCCTGACGCCGACCGTCTGGGCGTGGTCATTCGCGATGACAAGGGGGAATTTGTGGCGCTTTCTGGCAACCAAGTGGGGATTTTGCTGCTCGATTACATTCTGCAACGCTTGCACGAGGACGGCGTGATGCCTGAAAATGCGGCGGTGGTCAAATCGTTTGTTTCGACGGGTATGGCAAGGGCGCTTTGCGAAGATTACGGCGTGACTTTGTACGAAACCCCCGTCGGCTTTAAGTTCATTGGCGAAAAGATCAAGCAGTGGGAGGCAGACGGAAAGCACACCTACGTGTTTGGGTTTGAAGAAAGCTGCGGCTATCTGCGCGGCACGCATGCGCGTGATAAGGACGCGGTGGTCGCATCCATGCTCTGCGCGGAAATGGTATGCTACTATGCCTATATCGGCAAAACCGTCTACCAGAGATTGCAGGAAATCTACGCAAAATATGGGTTTGTTTTGGATAAGAACGTTTCCATTCAGTATTCGGGTTTGAACGCCATGAAGGAAATGAACGGCGTGGTGGATGCCCTCAAAACGATGGAGGTGAAAACCCTTGGCGCATGGACGGTGGAGGCGTTCCGCGATTACAGCGCAGACGTTAGAAAGGATTATGCGGCGGGTACGGTCGCGCCCTTGAATATCCCCAAATGCAACTGTGTGTATTACGAGCTTTCGGGCGGTTCGTTCGTATGCGTTCGTCCCTCGGGTACAGAGCCGAAGCTGAAGATTTACTATTCGTTGAAATCGACAAGCGAGGAAAAGGCAAACGAAGATCTTGCCGCGCTGTCCGCTGCGGTGGGTGAAATGTTGGAAAAGGCAAAAAAGTAAGCGATAAAATAGCTGCGAGGCTATTCTACCAAAGAAGAGAGAGATGAAAAAGAAGAAACTTGGTTTACTGCATATATTGCTTTGCGCGGGGCTGTTTGCGGGCTGTGATTTTACGCCCGCAGGTCCTGCGAATGGCGGCTCGACCCCCAACCTGCCCCAAGAGGTGCATGCGGACGTCGATAACAACGGCGTTTGCGATGATTGCGGCACGGACGTTGTGGTCGAGGTGGATTTTTATGCCGTAAACGATTTGCACGGTAAATTTTTATCCAGCGATACCCAACCGGGCGTTGGCGGCTTGACCACGTATCTCAAAGAGGCGCAGGCGGCAAACCCGAATACCATTCTCTTATCCTCGGGGGATATGTGGCAGGGCAGCTCGGAATCCAACTTGACGAGAGGGAAAATCATCAACGACTGGATGAGTGAAATGGACTTTGTATCCATGACCTTGGGCAACCATGAGTTCGACTGGGGTACGAGTTATATCGCGCAAAATGCGGAGGCTTGCGAAGTCCCTTTCCTTGCGATTAACGTATACGAGTATGCGACCAACGCGCGCGCTGCGTATTGCCAACCGTCCGTAATGGTGGAAAGAGGGGGCGCAAAAATCGGCATCATCGGTGCGGTGGGGGATTGTTATTCGTCCATTTCCGCGGACAAGGTGGAGGACGTCTATTTTAAGACGGGCAGCAGCCTTACCTCGCTGGTCAAGGCGGAGGCAAACCGTTTAAGAGAGGCAGGCGCAGACTGTATCGTCTATTCTCTGCACGACGGCACGGCTGGGTATGACGTCAGCTTATCGGACGGCTTTGTCGACGTCGTTTTTGAGGGGCATACCCATAGCCGCTACGTAAATCAAGACAGCAAGGGGGTCTATCACCTGCAAGGCGGCGGCGAAAACAAGAACGTTTCGCACGCGACGTTGTCTGTCAATATTGCAACCAACTCCGTTAAAACGGACAAGGCGGAAACGATTTCTAGCAGCGTCTACGGTCAAAAGGCGGAAGACCCGATTATGCAGACCTTAAAGACAAAGTATGCGGCGGAAATTGCCAAAGGCTACGAGGTGTTGGGCTACAACAATCGCTATCGCGATGACAGCGAATTAGAGGCGTTGGTGGCGCAGCTTTATTTAGAGATAGGGCTGGAACGCTGGGGCAAGCAATACAACATCGTTTTGGGAGGCGGTTTTTTGCGGACGCGCGATCCGTACAACCTCTATGCGGGGGAAGTGTATTACAGCGACGTACAAACCATCTTCCCCTTCGACAACCAAATTGTGTTGTGTTTAGTTCCGGGGTACAAATTGAAGAGCGCGTTTATCGAAACGACCAACGCCGATTATTATTGCGCGTACAGCACGTACGGCAACTCGGTCAAGGGCAGTATCAATACCAGCGCTACTTATTACGTGGTGGTGGACACCTACACTTTGCAATATGCCTATAACGGCTTGACGGAAGTTGCTCGCTACGACGAAACGACCTTTGCGCGCGACCTGCTTGCCGAGTATATTCAGGCGGGCGGTTTTGCGAAATAGATAAACAGGAAAACAGAGGGGAAACGGAGATTTTTATGCCAAAATACGAAAGGCTTTCCAAAGAAATCAGTGAAAAGCTGGCATACGAAAGGGCGGAAAGAAGAAACGCCTCGGTTGCGTTCGACGAAACGAATGTCGTGCGTAGGGTAGCCGAGGGGGATACGGGGGCTTTTTGGAGCACGCCGTTCGTGCGGGACATCGACAAAATTATGCACAGCCCGTATTTTAGCCGCTATGCCGATAAAACGCAGGTGTATTCGTTGTTTAAAAACGACGATATGACCAGGCGCAGCCTGCACGTACAGCTGGTATCGAGGATTGCGCGCAGCATCGGCAGCTCGTTGCATTTGAACCTAGACCTCATCGAGGCGATCGCCTTGGGGCACGACGTGGGGCATCCTGCGTTCGCGCACACGGGCGAGCAGCTTTTGGATCAGCTGTATTCCAAGAATACGGGCAGGCGGTTTTTGCACAACATACATTCTGTGCGGGTTTTGGACAAAATGCACCCGTACAACCTCAGTCTGCAGGTTTTAAACGGGATCGCAGCGCACAATGGCGAGCTGGAATTAGAGGAATATCGCCCCGTGCCTGTCAAAGACTTTGCGGAATTTGACGAGATTATGGAAAAGTGCTGCCAAGACAAAGGCTACGCTGACAAGATTATGCCCTGCACCTTAGAGGGGGCGGTGGTACGCATTTCAGACATCATCGCCTACCTTGGCAAGGATCGGCAGGACGCGATTTTGGCAAAGGCAATCCAAGCGAGTGATTTTACGGAAGAAGAGATCGGCACGGTCAATTCCGAGATCGTGAACAACCTGATCGTCAACATCATCGAAAACAGCTACGGTAAGCCGTATATCAAGCTGGACGCCGCGCATTTTGCCGCTTTAAAGAAAGCGAAAGCGGAAAATTACGAAAAAATCTATAACCGCGCAGGCAAGATCACGGGTACAGAGGGGATCATCAAGCCGATGATGGAGAACGTGTACGGGCAGCTCTTGGAGGACGTAAAGCAGGGTAAGCACGCCTCGCCCATTTTCCGCCATCATATTTTCCCGCTGGCAGAAACGGCAAAGGGCTACGAAAAAACGGAGGCAAACCAACTGGTGGTGGATTATATCGCCAGCATGACGGACGATTATTTTATCGAGCTGCATCAGCTATTGTTCCCGTCGTCGCCGCTGAAACTGCAATACCACGGATATTTTGAGGACATACAATGATATTTGACGAAATTTTGAAGACAATACAAGCCCATGACACCATTATCTTGCATCGGCATTCAAGTCCCGACGGCGACGCGATGGGTAGCCAAATCGGCTTAAAAGAGATTTTGAAAGAGAACTTTCCTGAAAAGAGAGTGTACGCGGTGGGCGACCACGCCAAACGCTATGCCTTTATGGACGGTTCTACAATGGATGAGGTCGCAGACGAAATCTACGAGGGCGCTTTGGCAATCGTGCTCGATTGCGGCGGCAGCGCGCTGATCAGCGACGAACGGTATAAGACGGCGGCAAAGACGGTACGATTTGACCACCATATCTATGCGGAAAAAATCTGCGATTTAGAGACGGTGGATACCTCATACGAAAGCTGTTGCGGCTTGCTTACCGATTTTGCGGTGCAATGCGGGCTGCGCCTTTCGCCTGCGGCGGCAAAGGCGTTGTATACGGGCATGGTCACCGATTCGGGGCGGTTTCGTTTTGATTCGACCACCTCTAAGACCTTCCGTTTGGCGTCCGAGCTTTTAAAACAGCCGTTCAGCATTACGGAGATCTATTCGCAGCTGTACGCCGACGATTTTCAGCAGGTGCGGCTGCGCGCGCAGTTCATCTTGAAGATACAGTTTACGCCGCAGAACGTGGCGTATATCTACACGACGAAGGAAGAGCTTGCCTCTTACGGCGTCGACACCTTCACGATCTCTCGCGGTATGGTGAATACGATGGCGGATTTGCGCGGCGTGGACACTTGGGTGAATTTTACGGAAACAGAAGTCGGAGGCCAAGCGGTCTTAGGAA
>JAZURU010000057.1:0-16381 GCA_045606365.1 Candidatus Scatosoma sp.
ATTTGCGATTTGAGTGCAAAAGCACCCAACTTCTCGATGACAGTGCTTAATTTTTTTTCAATATCATAGCGCAACATATTCTTTTCACTCCTTTTATTCCATTATTGATTTTATCATTGCTTTTGTGATTTGTCAATGATCAAAGCTTGCTTTTTTTACGGATTTCACGTGGAAATAATGACATCTTTTTTGCTGTGCAAAAAATAACCGCCCATTCGGACGGTTATTATCGTTTTTGGTTATGATTTTTTTGCAAGGCAAACAAGCGTCTCCACGTGGGTCAAGACTCCAAAAGGTCTCAAAATCGGCTAAAAATAGGAGTGGAAACTCCAAAAGGTATATTTCAAAGTCAATCAAACAATTCCTCTGCCGATTTCACTGTCCAACTAAATTTATCTTTGAAGTCATTAAAGCATTCTTTGCAAATCCAGTATCGCATATCTTTTGTGCAATAAAACTCGCACTCCGTATTTGTCATTGCCTTTTCCCAACAGAAATCGCAGTGTTCGTGCCAAAACAACTGTATTTTTTCACCTTCAAGATATTCCTTTGTATCAGGGAAAGCCTTAACATGATTTTCGGCATATCTTAAAATGCTTTGATAAAATTCGTTTTTATCTGCAAATGCTTTCGTCCAAAATTCAGGAAAAACAATTCTATAAAGGACTACATCTTTTAAATATTCCTCTTGACCATTCAGTCTCCAATCTTGCTCCATATTGTCAACTCCTTTCGATATGTTATACCGTACTGCTGTAAAATGAATTTTTAAACTTTGCTCAAAACTCACATTTGTTCTTATCGATTTTCCTTTGCGGTGGTGATGGAGGCGATGAGTCTGCGCCGTATCGAACCGCATTTGTTTCTTAAATCTTTATAGGTTGGTTCGCTCATTTTCCCTTTTCTGAAAATCAGTTCGAGCCAATATTCAGTTTCAGAACACTCTTTCAAGGAGATTTCAAGCTTGTTTATAAAATCCGCTTTGCTCTGTGCGTATTTCGCTTCGTGGATATTTGCGCCAATAGACGATGAAGAACGGACAATCTGATTTACATAAACAGAGCAGCCTTTGATTTCATCGCACAAGTCGGAGATTTGGATTGCAAATTCTATGGCGTCCTCTCGGAGTTGGTTTTTATTGTCGGTCATTTGCTAAAAGTCCTTTCTTTTTGTCGATATGTTCGTCGATGGCGTACTCGAGATATTTCTCGCTATGCTCGAAATTCGATATATGCTCACTTTGTTCGCATTCGATATGGATATGCGCCACCTTCTCGCCCCACAGGGCATATCGAGTTGCGAAGCAACATATCGAGCCGTGGCTATATCGAGTGACACGAAGTGGCACATATCGATGTTGAACCTATTGTTTGCAGAGACAAACAATAGTTTCAACGTGTTTGGTCTGCGGGAACATATCATAGGGTTGAATCAAGATCGGAGCATAATAGCCGCCCAGCGTTTCACCCTCTGCCAAGCCTTCGTAGGCAGGGTTTTTCACCAGCTCGCCGTTGCCATCCTCTTTTTCAATCAGTCTGCCCGTCAAAATCCCCAAATCACGCGCAAGCGTAGACGGATTGCAGGATATGATCGTCAGCTTTTCAATGCCGCTTTTTAGCAGCGCTTTTAACACCGAACGGTGTATACCCGCCCGCGGCGGGTCGAGGATCAAGCGCACCTGCTCTCCTTTCTCTTTTTCCATCACTCCTGCCAGCTTTTCTTCCACGTAGCCGCAGATATTCATCATGTTCTCCAGCCCGTTTTTCCGCTTTAAGGAATCGGCGCATGCCACCGCCTCGGGCTCTAACTCAATGCCGTATACTCGCTTTGCTCTTTTCGCCAGCATCGCCGTCAACAGCCCGCCGCCCGAATAGGCATCGATCACTACCTCGTCACCCGTTTCAATCACCGTTTTGATGGCGGCGTTATACAGCTTGCCTCTCACGTTCTCATTTACCTGCAGGAAGGTCTGCGGACCCGCCTCATAGCGGATCCCTTGCTCTTCTGCCTCATAAACGGGGCTACCATGTACGAGGTGAAAATCTTTTCCAAAGATGACATTGGTGTCCTGTGCGTTGACGTTGATATACAAAGAGAATGTGGAAAACATCTCTGAAAGCAGCTGAATCAAATAGGGCACGGACGGCAAAGCGTTTTTGGCGCAAACCAAAGTGAACAGGAATTTTCCGCCAATCTCTCTTGCGACGATATGGCGTAAAATGCCCGTGTGTTTTTCTTCGTCATACCCCTTGACGTTGCATTCGACAATATAGCGTTTGATGAGAGCAATCAGCTTTTCCGCCCACTCGGGATGAATGGCGCAAGTGTTCGTAGGCACGATGCGGTGCGACCGTTCGGCATAAAAGCCGATGACCGTATTTCCCTCTTTGTCTACGCCGATGGGCAGCTGCAATTTGTTGCGATAGCCATATTGCAGGTCGCTTTTTACCGTAGGCTTTACCTCTACGTTCAGCCCACCTATTTTGCGCAAGCAGTCCTTGACCACGTCCCGTTTGAACAACAGCTGCGCCTCGTAGGACATGTGCTGCAACCTACAGCCGCCGCAACGCAGAAACACGGGGCATTTTTCGCGCACACGCTCCTCTGCGGGCGTAAGGATTTCTTCCACCTTGCCGTAGCCGATATTATCTTTGATTTTCAGTACCCGAAAGCGCACTTTTTCCCCAGGTAAACAAGCAGGCACGAAAAAGGTAATCCCTTCGTGCCTGACGATACCCTCACCGTTAGACCCGATTGCGCTCGTCACGGCTGTGATAACAACGTTTTTTTCTATCATTCGTTCTTTCCCCCTTTTGAGAAAGTACTTCTACTTTTTTAAAATCCTTTTCACCAGAGCTGATACCTGCCTGCCAAGCCGCGTAAACGACGCGTCGTAAAGCAAGAAAAACGCCGTACCCCCGATCAAGATGATCGGCAATGCGTATGCGTCCAACCAACTAACCCCCGTCGTCTGCACGATCAACCACCAAAACAGCAGCATTGCCCCGTCGAAGAAAACGGCTTTCACGGCAAACGCCAGCCATTTGTTTACGCGGAATTTTTCCTGCAAATTATTCAGCAGCGGATGCAGCCCAAAAAATAAAATAAAGGGCAAAAGGTCGACCAAATATCCCGCCGTCCCGATGATCAACAGCGTCAAAAGCACCGTGGAAACATACGCCAGCGCATACCCTATGTACGACCCCTTTGCAAGGGGCAGCGAAAGGGCAATAGACGCCACCATGTATCCGATGAACAATAATATGGAGGTGAAATTCCCCACGGCGAGAAACACCGTTGCAATCGCCGTGGAAATCCCCGCCAGCGCCACCTCGTGCGCGGTGATCTGCCTCAACACATCACCTACACATACAGCAATAGCGGAAACTGTTTAAACAAACATTTAACCCGCAACAACAGCAACACTGTTCGCACAGATTCGTGCCCCCCATTTGCTGCGGCTCGTAATCGGGCGTAGAGCTGTACGGCTGTTGCTGTTTGCCCGCTTCCTTTTGCTTTTCCTCGTAATCCGCTTTTGCATTCAGCTTGCCGTAAGCGTCGCGGTACTTGTTGCATTCGGGGTCCATCTGCATGGCGATTTCCAGCTGTTTTTTGCTGTCGTTCATCCAGCCCTTTTTATAAAAGACCACCGCTTGATAATAATGCCATTCTGCATTTCGTTCGTTAAATTCGTCCAAAATTGCCTGCGCGCCGTTCGTATCCCCCTCTTTTAACAATCGGGAAATCTCCTCGAACGCCGCTTCGCCCGTGGTATTTTTGCTTTGACGTTTTCTTTCCGCCGTCAGTTCCTTGTATGCGTTTTCAAGTTCGGTCAACTTCCTTGCCGCTTCGTTGCCTGCCTCGCCGTCCTGCCAACGTTCCTCGCGATACTGTGCACGCAAACGCTCGTATGCCGCCGCCAGCTCTTCATCCGTGGCGTTTTCCGTCAAACCAAACAATCCGTATAAGTTCATCCCTCTATCCTCTTACCTTTATTTTTCCTTTTACAATCCTTACAATCCTGCGCCTGCATCACCCGAGCCGTTTCCGCGGGAAGCCCGCGCAGCAGCACGTTGTCCACCAAATCGCGGTTGAACCCCATCGGCAGCCTTGTCAGACGTTCATGGATATCCGAAAACAGCGTTCCGAATAAAAAGCGCAGCTCTTCCGCCTGCTCGGCGATCAGGGCGCATTTGCTCGCCGCACCGTAGGCGTAGCGGAAGGGGTTATAGGCGTTCTTTTTTACGTCCTTGTCATAATCGTCCAGCGCGTCAATTAAGTACACCCATTTTCCCACGTCGTAAAACAGCGCGTAGGCGTCCGACGATTTTTTCTCCGCCAAGAAGTATTCCGACAGCCGCCCCATCATGGTGGCAAACGGATCCGCCGCGCGATCTACGCTGTCCGTTTCCGCCCTTTCTATCTTTTCCTGCGCGCACATTCCCTCGCGAACGATGGCGCAAAGCGCAGGATACTGCTTTTCCGCACGCTTATGCCCGCGGGAGAACGCCAACTTTTTTACGCCGCCCTTATCTCCATCTTGGATGTCGTCCACGCACTTGTAATAAGCAAGCTCGGTATTCAGTGCCCCCAGCTGTTTGGTCAGCTCGTCCACCTCTGCCATCTGCTTTACACGGATACAGTGGGTAAGACAATGCTGTTTTTCTATCTTTACGTCCTGTCCCAACAGATTATGCAAAAGCGCGGAAAGAAAGGCAACGTCATACGTCAAACCCATCCGCGCAAGCTGTCCGCAAGCGCGCCCGATCCCCTTGCACACACCGCAATACAGCGCCTCGTACAAGGTTTGATCTTTGATATACAAATATGGCGTGTCCGGACGGACGTACCCAAACATAAACCGTTCTCCTTTGCTTGATCCGCTTAAAAAGCGTAGCTTTTAGCGCCTGCTTTCTACCACCATTATAACACGGCTATTTTGAAAAGGCAAACAGAAAGCTTGTTTTTCCCGCAAAAACCCCAAAAATATCATCTGTTTTTCACACAAAAACCTGCTTTTATTGTGCGCCTTTTCGGCTTATTTCATTCAAAAAGCAAAATCACGCCCGATGTGCCGGGCGTGAAATTTACATTAGCGTTTGTTTTCATCGGGAATGGGTACGATGTTGCCGTCGACAAAATCCAGCACCGCTTCCGCCATCTTTTTCAGATCGTTGGGGTAGGTCTTTTTAAACCGCAAGGGGCGGTAGCGTAAATCCAAGAGGCACTTGGGCGGTTTCATCGCCGTCAAAAGGTTTAATCTTTTGATCCCCTTAAAGCTATCCTTGACGTCGTTGCCCGATAAGGCGTATAAAACGTCCTGCGGGAACTTGTAGGGATTTGCAGTAGAGAGCACCACCGTCTGCGTGATATCCTTACGATCCTTTCTATCTGCATAATCGGCATATACGGCAAGCGCCACGCCCGTGTGCGTATCCATCGCATAGCCGTATTCTTCGAAAATATCGTACATCGCCTCGACGGTGTCGTCCTCGCTGGCAAACCCGCCGTAGAAATCCTTTTCGATCTTCGCCTTTTCTTCTTCTGTGATGGTGTATTCGCCCTTTTCTTGCAGCGCCTTCATACGCTCGGCGGTCAGCTTTGCGTTTCTGCCGCTGATCTCAAAGAGCAATCTTTCTAAGTTTGAGGATACCAAAATGTCCATGGACGGAGACATGGTACGGTGAAAATTGCGTTTTACATCGTATTTACCCGTAGCGAAGAAGTCCGCCAAAACCTTGTTTTTGTTAGACGCGCACAGCAATCTTCTTACCGGCAAGCCCATTTGCTTTGCGTACCAGCCCGCCAAAATATCGCCAAAATTCCCCGTGGGGACGACAAAGTCAATCTGCTCGCCCATGTCCGCTTTTCCGCCGGTAATTAGGTCTACGTACGCCGAGAAATAGTACGCAATCTGCGGAGCAAGCCGCCCAAAGTTGATCGAGTTCGCGCTGGAAACACGCACCCCTTTTTTCTTTAATTTGGCGTTGAACTCCTCGTCGCCGAACAGCTTTTTCACCGCCCGCTGACAATCGTCGAAATTCCCCGAAACCGCCGCAACGAACACGTTTTTACCGTCCTGAATAGACATCTGTAAACGCTGCATCTTCGCAACGCCCTCGTCGGGATAGAACACCGAAACCTTCGTGCCCGGCACGTCGCGGAAGCCTTCCAACGCCGCCTTGCCCGTATCCCCGCTGGTGGCGGTCAAAATCAAGATTTCGTCGTCGATGCCCAGCTTTTCGCAGCTGCGTTTCAAAAGATAGGGCAGCACCGTAAGCGCCATATCCTTAAAGGCGCAGGTCGGGCCGTGGAAAAGCTCTAAAATGTAAAAGCCGTCGTCCAGCTTTACCAAGGGCACGGGGTCGTCGCCCTCAAAGCTGGAATACGCCTTCGTACAGGTTTCCAAAAGGAAATCCTGCCCCAGCTCTGCGCCCAAATATTTTCCGAGAATGAACGCCGCACGTTCGGCATAATTCATCTCGCCCATTTGAATCAATTCTTCTTGTGAAACCTGCGGGAAACTTTCCGGCACGAACAACCCGCCGTCCGAGGCAAGTCCTTTCACAATCGCCTCTGCACCCGTCACCTTTTCTTTGCTGCGCGTCGAAACAAAACGCATTACTTTACTCATGAGTATTTACCGTCCTAACCAAAGCAATGTCATACGAACCAGCCCAAAAGCTGTCTTTTGAACGCTTTTATAGCTTGTCGTCATCATAATGCTTCGGTATAATTTCTTTTTTCGCACCAAAAATCATTGCAAAATCCGAACTTTGGGTGCGAAGCAATTTTATAGCGAGAAATTTTTTTCTTCTACAAGGCGAAAGCTGCAGGTAAACCTAACGGTTTATCAAGGGTTAGGGCGAAGTAGAAGGCAAAATTTGCCGCTAAAAATCTTGGTTCGGATAATATTGCTTTGGTTAAATAAGAAACGCCGAGGCGCGTATGCGTTTCGGCGTCTTGTTGTCGTAAGCCGCGTAAGATTAAACGTATTTCGCTACGAAATCAGGCAATTCTTCCTTTGTTGCCGTCACCGTCAAGGTGATCGTCAAACCGCCTTGTTCCGCCACCTTATCCAGCATGTAGAAGAAACTTGCCAGCTCGGAAACAGGTTTGCCTGCGATACGCACAATCCCGTCGATATACACGTATTCGTTGTCGTGGTTGCCCGCAATCACGCCCTTGATAAATCCGCAAAGCGCCGCCTCACCCGCGATGTCGTATTCGCTGAGGTCGATGAAACGAATCTCACGTTCCAGATCGTACATCCCACGCTTGGAATCGGAAATAAAAATCATATGTCCTTTGGCTTGAGATACGGTTGCGTTTGCCGCGTCGATCAGAAGTTTCGTCTTACCCGTACCTTTTGCGCCGTAAATCACTTTAATCATAATCAAAAAATCCTCCAAGATTTAGCTTTCCCCCACGAAAGCCATGCAGCGTTTCGGGGTTTAGTATAGTGTAGCAAATTTTTTCAGCAATTTCAAGACCTTTTTGAAAAATTTTTCCTAATTTTCAAGATTTTTTTTGCTTTTTTTGTAAAAAGCTACCCTTGAAACGCCGTTTGGGATTTATGCCAATGCTTTTACAAAACGCGCAATCCGCTTCAAGCCCTCTTCAATATCCTCTTCGGACAGCGCGTAGGAAAGCCTTACGCAATCGTCTGCGCCAAACGAGATACCAGGCACGGTTGCCACCTTTTCCTCTTCCAACAAAACGTCTGCAAACGCCACCGAACCGTCGATGACCTTATCGCCGTACTTTTTGCCATACAGCCCGCCGACACACAGCATGACGTAGAACGCGCCGTCGGGTTCGATGGCAGATACGCCGTCGATTCCGCTGATCAGCTGCAGGATTTTCGCGCGGCGTCCGTCAAATACCGACACCATCTTTTGCATTTCCTCTTCTGGGGAGGAGAGCGCTTCCAACGTTGCGTACTGCGAAATCGAGCTTGCGTTCGAGGTCGCGTGGCTCTGGAACGAATCAATCGCCTTCGCAACGTCCTTGGGGGCTGCCAAATAGCCGATACGCCAACCCGTCATTGCGTACGATTTGGAAACCCCGTTCACCGTGATGGTGAGCTCTTTCATCTTCTCGCTGCATGCGGCAATCGAGAAAGGTTTTACACCGTTATAGCAAAGTTTTTCGTAGATTTCGTCTGAGAGCACGAAAATCCCCGCCTCCTCGCACACCTTTGCAATCGCGCGGACTTCGCTTTCATCGTACACCGCGCCCGTAGGATTGGAGGGGGAATTGAAAATCAGCATCTTTGTCTTAGGCGTAATCGCCGCTTTCAGTTCCTCTGCCGAAAATTTAAACTTGTTTTCCTTTTTGCAATACAGATACTTGGGCACGCCGCCGCAAACCTTTACCACCTCTGGATAGGTCAGCCAATAGGGCGCGGGAACAATCACCTCGTCCCCCTCGTCTAAAATAGCATAGCAGGCGTTGAAGATGGAATGCTTTGCACCGTTGGAAACAATGATTTGCGAGGGTTCGTATTCCAAGCCGTTGTCCTTTTTTAATTTTTCGCAAATAGCCTTTCTCAAAGGCAGCAACCCCGAAGAAGGGGTGTATTTCGTGTACCCGTTGTCCAGCGCCGCTTTCGCCGCCGCAATAATGTTTTCAGGCGTATTGAAATCGGGCTCGCCCACACCGAAGGACACGACGGATTCCCCCGCCGCCTTCATCGCCTTTGCCTTCGCGGAAATCGCAAGGGTCAGGGAGGGTGAAATCGACTTCATTCTCTTCGCAATTCTTTCGTTCATATTCTTTGCTCCGTGCATTGTTTTTTTTGCTTTTTTGCGGTTTGTCCCGCGGATATTTCATCCGTTTTTTATCTACCGTCCTATTGTACCCTTTTTTTTAAAAGAAAGCAAGCAACCGACCCCCAAATCGGAAAAATAAATCCCGTTTTATCGAAAAAATTTTTTATTCGGCATGTTTTAATTCGATTTTTCGATTGATATAATCAAAAAAATAATGCTTTACGCAAGGTCTTACGGCATAAAGGCAAGCGCGGGCTTGCCTTTATGCTACCTTTGGTTGATTAGCGACGGTAAAATTTCCGTGGCGGGCTTGCCCCCTTTCACCGCCTCGATCAGCAGCAAATAGGGCTTTGCGCCCTCTCTGCCCGCGACGAATTGCAGCCGTTTTACCTCTAAGCCCCGCGCCTTTAATACGTAGCAGATCTCCGCCAAGCGGTCCGCGCGGTGCACCATGCACAGTCTGCCGCCGTATTTTAAGCATTTCGACGCCGCCTCGGCAATTTCCGCCAAGGTTAAAGTCAATTCCTTGCGACAGATCGCCTTTTCGTATTCGGCGTTGTCAAATCCTGTCCCCGCGCGCTCGTAGGGCGGATTACAAAGGATCAAGGAAAAGCGTTCGCGATACCGTTCAGGGATTTCCTGTAAAGGGCAATTTTCCACCGTAAAATTCGTAAATCCATTCAGCGCCACCGTCTTTTTTGCCAAATTGCAGAGGGATTGCTGCAATTCAAAAAGGGTATAAGAAACGTCGGGTTTTTCCGTATGCCAAAGGGCGTGCGTATGAAAGGCAACGATGCCGCTGCCTGCACAAAAATCGGCAACCTCGTCCCCTTTTTTCACCGTGGCAAAACGGGATAACAGTACCGAATCGGACGTAAACCGATACAGCGCCGTATCCTGCACGATTTTTAAATTTGCGATACCCATGTCCTCGACGACTTCGGTCGGCTCCAGAATGATTTTCTGCATATATACACCTCTTTTTCCTATTATATCACAGAAAAATACGGGCTGTCAAGAAAATGGAATAATCCGCCCTTGCTTGAAACAAACTACGAAAAATGGAAAAACTGACCAAGACGTTAAAACAAAATCAAGAGGGGATAAAATCGTTGCTGCCCGCCGAGGATATTTTGACCTTTTCCTTTAAAAGCTCCGACGGCGTCGAGTGTGTGCTGATCTATGCCGACGGCATGGTGAATAAGCAGCTTTTGGGCGAGCTAGTGGCAAAGCCCTTGCAGGAAATTGCGCTGCCCGAGGGGGAAACGCTGAAAGAAACGGTGATGACCGCCTGCCGCTTTCCCGAGCTAAAAGAAGTGGAGCTTATCGCGGATTGCGGCAGAGAGGTTTTAGACGGCAACACCTTGCTTTTGGTAGACGGTATGTCGGTGGGTTTGGTAATCGGGGCAAAGCTATTGCCCGTCCGCACCGTCACAGAACCGCCCACCGACGTAGCGGTGAAAGGTCCGCGCGAGGGATTCATTGAGGATGTCAAAACCAACATGGCGTTGGTGCGGAAACGCTTAAAATCCCCCCAGCTTCGGTTGGAGGTTTCCCGCCTTGGAAAGCGCTCGGATACCATTGTTTGCCTTTGCTACCTTGACGGAATCGTCGAAGAAAGGGTGAAAAAAGAAGTGGAGGCTCGCCTAAAAACGGTGGATATTGACGTTTTGCCCGATTCCTCGTACGTGGCGACGCTGCTTTCCGAACGCCGTCATTCGGTGTTTCGCTCGGTGGGTACAACCGAACGCCCCGACGTGTTCGCCGCAAAGCTTGCTGAAGGCAGAGTGGGGGTGCTGGTGGACGGATCGCCCATCGCGCTAACGCTGCCGTTCGCGCAAATCGAAGATTTTCAAAGCAATGAGGATTATTACGTTTCGCCGTTTATGGCAACGATTTTTCGCGTGCTGCGGTTTTTATCGGTGCTGGTGGCGCTGCTTGCGCCCGCGCTGTACGTGTGCAGTCAGCTGTTCAAAATGCAGCTTCTGCCTCTTGCCCTCACCTTGACGATTGCAAAAAGCACGAAGGACATTCCCCTTTCCCCCAGTATGGAGATGTTTTTGGTGCTGTTCGTGTTGGAGGTGCTAAAAGAGGCAAGTATCCGTATGCCGAAATACGTCGGCATGTCGTTGTCGGTGGTGGGCGCGTTGGTCTTAGGGGAAGCGGCGGTGTCCGCAGGCTTTTTATCCACCCCGACCATCATTGTCGTTGCCTTTTCAGGAATCTGCCTATACGCCGTACCCAATTTTGTGGAAACAGGCAGCATTTTAAGGTGGCTGTTCTTAATCACCGCTGGCAGCTTAGGACCGTTTGGTTTGACCCTTTGCGTGGCGTTCGTTCTGTATTATATGCTGACCGCCGATAATTTCGGCGTGCCCCTTTTAGCCCCCTTTTCACCACTGGTGCTTTCCGACCAACGGGACGCGCTGCTAAAATACGGCTTAGAGGATCTGCACAAACGCCCGCGCATTTACGGCTCGGCAAACCGCACCAGATTTAAATGGAAGTGATTTTATGGAAAAAGACCGTACCATGTCTGCAATCAATACCGATAACCGACAAATCAACACGCGGCAGCTTGCCTTTTTTGCGGCATTTGTCTTACCTGTGGGAAAGCTGTTAGAATTACCCTCGCTTTTGACCGCCTACAACGGGGGAGATTTGCTGATCGCAGCGGTTTTGGGGCTGTTTTTAGAATTTATCTCTTTTGCCGCGCTAATCCTGTTTTCAAAACGCAGCCAAAGCACCCCCATCGAGGCGTTAACACAGCGATGTGGAAAGCCTACCGCGCGCATTTTTTGCGGGATATACGCCCTCTTTTTATTGATGTTTGCCACTCTGCCTCTTTTCGATTTAGAAAAGTTTTCGCACTCGGCTTTTTCAGACACCTCGCCCACCTTTTTCGTCTTTACCCCCTTTCTAATTCTAAGCGGCTTTATCTGCACAAAAGGGATCAAAGCCGTCGGTAGAACTGCCGATCTTTCCCCTGCGCTTTTTCTGATTCCTCTGCTGGGGTTGCTGGCAATGAGCGTGGGGCAAGCGGACTTTTCGCGCCTGCTGCCTATCGTGGAAAAACCGTTGACAAACTCGGTAAAAGCGGTGTGGAAAACGCTGCCTTACTTTTCTTCTGGCGGGCTGTTGTTGCCGCTGTTTAGCGGATACCGATACCGCAGCGGGGATGCAAAAAAACTGCTGCCCGCCTTTGGCGGCGGCGCAGCGCTGACCTTGCTTTTCCTTGCCACCTTTTTTGCGGTGTTCGGTCTTTTTGGGGAAAAGGAACATTTTGCCGTGTTGAAGATTGCACAATTTTTCCCCGCTTTGAAATTTGTCGGGCGCATCGACCTGATTTTGGTCTACCTTTTGGCGATCGGCTTGTTTTATTATACCGCTTTGCCCTTGCAGCTGTTCACCGATTGCTTCACCCGCTGCTTCGCCTTGAAAAGCAAGCTGCCCACGGCGATTGTATTGACGGTGGCGCTGTATCCCTGCATGCTGTTTTTTAACAAATACAGCAACGCGATTCACGCCTTTTTTTCGCAATTTTTACCCCCTGTTTTCCTGGTTTTTTCGCTGCTTTTACCCATTCTCTTTCTACTGCTCTTTGGGAAAAAAGGCGGGGGCAGGTATCAAATGAACGACAAAAATACCAAACAAGGAACTGACAAGGAGAACAACAATGCGGGCTAAAAGAACGGTGAAATATTATCTTTGCATTTTGGCGGTACTGCTGTTTGCGTTTTTTACCAACGATTTTAATCTGGTCAACGTACAAAAGACCGCCATCATAACCGCGATTGCCATCGACAAAGAGGAGGAGGGATTTGCTTTAACGGCGCTAATCGCCAACCCAGCCTCGCAGGGGGGGAGCGATCAAAGCGGCGCTTCGGGCAATCAAGGGGGACAAAGCGCCGATGGATACGCCGCCATTCAAGGCAAAGGCGCTACCGTTGCCGAGGCGTTGGAGGACGTCAATGCCAAAACGGGCTGGTATCCAAAGCTGGTGTTTTGTCGATTGCTCCTATTGGGGGAAACGCTATGCCAAGGAAACGTTTTTGACGCGCTGGATTATTTTATCCGCAACGAATACGCCGCGGACGATCCTCTGCTTGCCGCCACCGATGGAAAAGCAAGCCAGCTGCTCGGCGCAAAGCCGCCGTTAAAAGCGGCTGTCAGCGAAGCGATCGAAAAGGTGCTCTCCGACCAACCCAAACGGGTGGGGGCGGTGCTGACAAACAGTCTGCGCCCCTTTGCAATCTCTTATTTTTCAGCGGGAAACAGCGGATATATGCCGCTTTTGGAAAAGAAATCGGAAGAAGGGGGCGACGTTTTTAGCGCCTCCAAAACCGCCCTTTTTCAAGACGGAACAAGGATCGGCACGCTAAGCGAAGAGGAAACGTTTGCGCTTGCTTGCGTGAAAAATCCCCTGCGGCTTGCCTCGTATACCGTAAAGCACGACCAGCATACAAACACCTTGGTCATCAAGCAGAACCAACGAAAAATGCAATTTCGGGTGGAGGAGGATACGCCCAAAATGAAAATCGGGCTGACTGTCTACGCCGAATTAACCGATTCGGCAATCAGCCAGAATTTGAATTCCCTTGCGGGCAGAGCGCAAAAAAACGCCGTCTATTCCACTGCCTCGGAAACCCTAAAAAAGCAGATTGAGGCCCTGTTTAGTCGATGTAAAAGTTTAGATTTTGACGCCTTTGACGCCATCGGCAAACTGCAAAAATACGAAAATAATCACTTTGCACATTTAAAAGACAGCTTGGTAGAGCGTTTGGAATTGGACGTTTCCGTTCGCTTCGCACCCATACGATAAAAGGACTTGCCATGAGGCAAGTCCTTTTCTTAATTTCACTTCCTTATAATAAGCCTTCTATCAGCAGCTTTATGCCGATTGCCAGCAGCACGATACCGCCCACAAGCCCCGCTTTATCCGCCAGCTTGTTGCCGATTGCTTTGCCTAAATACACCGCGCCTACGCACAGCGCAAAGGTAATGCCGCCGATCACGGCTACCGAGCCAAACACCCCAAGCGCTAAGCCCGTTTCCGTCATCTCAACCATGCGCAGAGTGACGCCCACCGCCAACGCATCGATGGAGGTTGCCACCGCCTGCAGGGTCAGCTTTCCGTAATGCAGCCGTTCCCCTATACAGCCCTCGCTTTCGCATGAACACGGGTTGCACATTTCTTTCACCGAATCCACGATCATTTTTACACCCAAAAAGCCAAGCAAAACAAATGCGACGATGGACGATGCTTTTTCAAAAACGTCCATAAAATTCACCGCCAAAAGGTGCGCGACAAAATACCCGATCAAAGGCATCACCGCCTGAAACACGCCGAAAAATAGGGCGATAACAAACACGTTGGAGGTCTTCCATTTTTTCGCCGTCATGCCGTTGGTCATGCTCACCGCGCAGGCGTCCATGGCAAGCGCCAACGCCGTCAGTAGCAATTCTAAAATCCCCATATTACTCCTTTTTCACCACCCAAATTTCGCCGTTTTCTACACCGAATACGTTTGCCGCCTCGGCAAGCGCGCGCAGCTTTTCCGCCGTGATTTGTTCCCCTGTTCGAATAAGAGGGACACAGGGCGGGAATAACCCGCAAACACGCGCACAAATCCTGCCACTGGCTTGTTGCAGCGGCACTTTTACCACCTCGCAGCCCTCTATATTATATAATTTAGTAGGGGCAGGTATGCGTTTAACATCTTTTTCCGCCAAAAGACGCCCCTCTGCCGACATCTCGTCTAAAAAAGCGAGCAGCGTTTGCACGTCCTCTTCTTTTTGCGCGGGCGATAAATAAAAACATACGATGTTTTCCGTGGCAAATTCTGGGTAGATTCCCCGTTTTATTCCCTCTTTTTCCAAAGCAAAGCCATTGGTGGTAAACACGCAAAGCTTGGTGTAATCTTCGTTGTCATAAAGATACGCGCGCTGGGTTTTCAGGCGCTGCACCCAGCCCTCTAAAGGCTTGTTTTGCGGGTATTTCACCGCATATTCTACCGAAGCCATAATCGGATAGGAGGGGCTGGTGGTGCGGAAAATATCCACCCCGTTTTTCAGCGCCGCCGCATATTTTTCCCGCGCGGAAACCACGCTGCCCTGCGTAAGCGCCGGTAAGCTTTTATGTACGCCGTCCACCCACAGATCTGCGTATGCCCCTGCATACCGCTTGCGGTCAAAATGCAGATGTCCGCCGTGCGCTCCGTCGACGATAAGCGGTTTGCCTTGTCCGTCGCAAAGCGCCCTCAGCCCTTGCAATTCGGCAACGTTTCCATAATAATCGGGGCTGGTGATAAACAGCGCGTCCGCCTCGGCAAGCGCCTCCTCTACGTCCGCCACAGTGAGGGGACAAGGCACAGCCTTTTGCGGGGTTTCAAACAGAACGGGGGTCAAGCCCAACAGCGCGCAGCCGTTGAAAAAGCTTTTATGCGACAAAACGGGCGCCGCAACACGCGTGCACCCCGTCCTCTTTAATGCGTACAGCATAGACAAAACGCCCGCCGTCGAACCGTCCGTTAAAATAAACGATGCCGCCGCACCCAAAATGGCGGCAATGTCCTGCTCTGCGCGCAGGATTATGCCGCTGGGGCAGGACAGATTGTCCGAATATTCCAGCTCGGTTATATCATACCCGCAAAGCTTATGCCCAGGGGTATGAAAGGAAAGGTGGGGCTTTGCCGCCTGTTCTTCCAGCATGGTTAAGATGTGACATTGTTTTGCAACCTCGCGATTGCTAAAATATCTGCGCATAGCTTTACAGCTCCGAACAGACGTCCGCGATCAACGCGTTTAAATACAGCAGGTTTTCATATTGAAAATCCTTGTCCAGCTCTTCAAAGCCAAAAAAACACACGTTCATATTCTTAGCGGTGGTCGTGCCCTCAAAATCGACGTAATAGAAATGTTCTTTCAGCCCGCCCATGGTTTCCATCTTAGGGCAAAGGTTGATCGAATAAACCCCGCTAACCGTCAAGTTTTCAGAAATTTTCGCCGAAGTTTCGGTGAACGTCACGTACCCGTTCTCTAAATAGGTAAAAAACGTTTCATAGGCGGTCAGGTAGGAGCGAATACGCTCTTTTTCCGCCTTAATGCCCTGCAAAATCTGCTCTTCCTTTTTAAAACGCTTGTCCTTGTTTTTTTGTACGCGCGCGCGGAATTCCGCCTCTACGGCAGCCTCGTTAAAGCTGTCTTTCTGAAAGCTTGCCACGGTTAAGGATACTCCGCCAAAGGTTTTTACGTTCTCGCTGTCGAGCTTGTAAAACCGAGCCAGGTATTCCTTCATTTGGGTAAAGTATCCCTTTTCCCCGTTGGCACCGTCGTCCAAACGAGTGAAGTTCCCAAATGCCCTTGCCATAGCGTTGCTTAAATAGCTATCGCCGTATTCATAGATAACGTTGCCGTCGCCGTCCTTGAGCTCGTTGCCTTGCTCATCCTTTTTTGCCTCACGGCTCATGGGGACGTCCGCCACCATCAAAAGGTCGCTTTCGCCCAGCTCCATCTCCGCCATGAACAGATCGTTGAACATCTCGACACCGCCGCGCAGGTTGTTTGCCGCCTCTCCCTCTAAAATCTCGTAGGAATAACGGTCGCTA
>JAZURU010000058.1:0-15039 GCA_045606365.1 Candidatus Scatosoma sp.
GTTGACGGGTGGAATCGGCTTTTTTGACAGCGGCGTAGGCGGGCTGTCCGTACTGTGGGCGTGTAGGGGGCAGACGGCGGGCTTGCCGATCTATTATTACGGGGACAATGCCCGCGCGCCGTACGGCAATAGAAGTATGGATGAAATACGCGCGTACACGCACGAGGCGTTTGCTCTCTTTCAAAGGCTGCGTGTTCGGGCGGCGGTGGTGGCTTGCAACACCGTGACGGCGACGGTGATTGAGGAACTTAGAAACGCCTATACCTTTCCCATTGTCGGGGTCGAGCCCGCCGTGCTGCCTGCCGCAAAGGTTGGGGGCAGGGTATTGGTGCTTGCCACGGCTGCCACAGCCAGCAGCCCGCGCCTTAAAAAATTGATCGCGCGCGCACATATAGAATATCCGCAGTCCAAGATCATTATCCGCCCTTGTGAGCATTTGGCGCAACGCATCGAACGCGCCTGCGCGGAGGGGAATTTTAATTTGACGGACGCTCTGCCCCAGGAAAGCGCAGACGTCGTGGTGCTGGGCTGCACCCATTATTCGCTGGTCAAAGGACAAATTGCCGATTTTTATCAAGCTGAGGTTGTGGACGGCAACGAGGCGGTGGCTCGGCGGCTGGGGCAGATACTGCGAAAGGGGGGGATCGGCGCGGACGATCGCTTGCCGTTTTCGCAAAAAATGCCATCGAAAATCCTTCCTTGCTCTATGTTAAGCAATTTATCATTATTTTTTCCAAAAAGAGGAAGAAAAAATCGGCGTTTTCAGCTGAAAAAATGCGTTTGTTTTCAAAAATTAAAAATCGCGCAACCTCTTTATTTTGTTGGCAGTGGGCGTGCTTTCAACCGTCAATTTTACGAACGTATGTTCGCATTTGGGATAATCTAAAAACAAAAGTGGTCAATTTTCCCAAAATTTAAAAATTTTTTCAATTTTTTTGCAAAAATCTATTGACAAAATGTCAAGGGTGGTCTATAATAACGGCAATGAGTGTAAAAGGGGCATAGTCTATATTTTTTACACGAAACGGAAAAGGAGGTGTGCAAATGGCGACGTACTTTTGCGGTACTTACGAACATCAAATTGACGATAAAAACCGTTTGCGCATTCCCGCAAAGTTCCGGAAGGCGCTGATCGGCGAGGACGGTGACAAGTCATACAGCTTTGCCCGCGGCATGGTGGACGGTTGTATCTACGTGCTGCCGGAGGAAGAGCTGCAGGCGATTATGGAAAAGCTGTCCGAGGAAAAAATGGGCGAGGCGTCCTTGGCGACGATGCTCTTTTACGGCAGTGTATACGAGGCGGAGGAGGATCCGCAGGGCAGGGTGGTGCTCCCCGCTAAGCTGAAAGCGGCGGCGGGCATTGAAAAGGACGTTGTGACCGTAGGCAGAGGCAGACGGATTGAAATCTGGGCGGCAGACGTCTACGACAAGATTTGCGCCGACGCGAATTATAGGGCTGAATTTAAGAAATTGGGGATTTAACGATGTTGGAATTTTCGCACAAACCGGTGATGCTGGAAGAATGTATGGAGGGGCTTGCCTTAAAGGCGGGCGGGATCTACTTCGACGGCACGGTGGGAGGCGGAAATCACTCGTACGAGATCTTAAAACGGTCTGCGCCGAACGGCAGACTGATCGCCACCGACTTAGACGACGAGGCGATTGAAGCGGCGACAAAAAAGCTGGATCCGTTCGCGGGCAGATTTACGATTTATAAATCGAATTACAAGGATTTTGAAAGGGTGCTTGCCGAGGCGGGCGTTGAAGAGCTGGACGGTGTGCTGCTGGATTTTGGGATCAGCTCGCACCAGATTGACGACGAGAACAGAGGGTTTTCGTATAAGATCGCTTCCGCGCCGCTGGATATGCGTATGGACACCACCGCGCCGTTGACGGCGGAGATCGTGCTCAATACCTATCCCGAGGCAGAGCTTGCCCGCATCTTAAAGGAATACGGCGAGGAAACCTTTGCAAGGCAGATCGCCAGAAACGTTGTAAAATATCGGGAAAATCAACCCATCAAGACTTCGGGGCAGTTTTCCGACATCATCCGCGCGAGTATCCCTGCGAAATTTCGCTACGGCGCTCCTTGCGAACGTAAGAGCTACCAAGCGATCCGCATCGAGGTGAACAAAGAGCTGGACGGTCTGTACGATCTGGTGGTGGGGCTGACGCGGCGTTTGAAAAAGGGTGGCAGGATGGTCATTTTAACTTTCCAATCCTTAGAAGATCGGATTGTGAAAGAGGCGTTTCGTTATATGGAAACCCCCTGTACCTGCCCGCCGAGCTTCCCTGTGTGCGTGTGCGGTAAAAAAGCAGAGATCAAAACCGTCAACCGCAAGCCGATCACGGCGAGCGAACAAGAGTTGTGCGACAATTCCCGCAGCAAATGCGCCAAGCTGCGTATTGCTGAGAAAATATAAATAAAGGCTTTATCACATCATCTGGTTGATTTTTGACGGAAAAATAATTGCGAAATACTTCGTGTTTTGCTCGGTTACAGACCGCTGAGGGTATGCGCCCTCACAAAACGCTTGTCTTTCTTATATTTTTCTCGCCAATCCAACAAAAAGACTTTTGTCGTAAATCAACCATTCTCTGTGATAAAACCTAAAAAATCATGAGATAAGGAGAACACGGCTATGGCTTACAACAACGGAAGAAACACGACAGTCATCGACAAAGAGGCTGAATTGCATAATTCCCGTATCAATAATATGTATACCATTTTGCAGAATGCGGAAAGCGAGCAGCTGGAGCAGCTTTGGGAAGAAGCAAAGCGCGCGCCGCAGGCTAGCGTTCTTGCGCCCGAAAGACCTTCGGAAGCGCCCGCATACGAGCATACGCCCGTGCAATCCGATCTTTTCACGCCGGCAACGCTGGATAGAACGATTGAAAGAAACGTTCCGATCTACACGCCCGTATATCAGCCTACCCCCGCGGTTTCCACGGTGGAGCAGCAGAAAGAGGAATATTCGATCAGCTTGACGTCGACGGCAAAGAAAGCGATTGCCATTTTTGCGTCCGCGGCGGTGGTGATGCTTACGACGATTTGTGTAAATACGCACTTGATCAACGTCCGTCGTCAGCAGATCGACGCTTTGGAAGTTAGCAATGCAAACGCCCGCGTTGCTATCGCGCAGCTGGAAGAGCAGATTGCTACGGAAAGCAGCGAAGAGGCGATCCGCGAATGGGCGATTGCAGAGGGCTTGATTGAAAAATAACGCTTGAATCGGCAGGCTTGCAGCCGTCGATTTCACTTGCCCAAGGAGGCAAAGGACAATTGAAAAACGATTATTCAATATCGGTTTTACGAAAGAGGTTATTCGCTATTTGCATAGCAATAACCTTTCTTTTTTGCATTTTATTCGGCAGATTTTTATACGTGCAGGTTCTTTGGCAGGAAGGGCTATACTATCGCGCCCTCGATCAATGGACGCGGGAGATTCCGTTGGTGGCAGAGCGTGGCTTGATTACCGATCGAAACGGCGTGGTGCTGGTGGAAAACGATACGGCGTATACGGTGTATGCGCGTTCGAACGCGGTCAAGGATAAGGAGGGCACTGCGGCGCGCCTCTCTGCGGCATTAGGGCTGGACGGCAACGCGCTACTCACCAAGCTAAGCACGGTAAAGGCGTCGGAAATCACGGTGGCAAAGCGGGTTTCCAAAATGCAGATCGTGGGCTTGACGGCGCAGAGCCTTGACGGCGTGTACTTTTCGCGGGATAATCTTCGCTATTATCCGTATGGGCAGACCCTTTGTCAGGTGCTGGGCTTTACCTCGTCGGACAATACGGGCAGCACGGGCGTTGAAAAATACTACGACAAATATCTGTCGGGGAAAAACGGCGAACTGTTGTATGAAACGGACCTTGTGGGCATAGAATTAAAGGACGGCGTAGCGGCGTATCGCGCGGCGGAAAACGGCTTGTCCTTGCAGCTGACCGTCGATCTGCGTATCCAAACGCTGGTGGAGGAGGCGCTAAAAAAAGTGGCGGCGGAATATTCCCCCGCAGGGGCGGAATGTATCGTTCTCGATCCCAACAATTTCGAGGTGCTGGCGATGGCGAATTACCCCTCGTACGACCTAAACGACGTACCCAGGGATGACTTGACGCTGTTGAATGCCCTTTCCAGAAACCGTATCGTCAGCGATATTTACGAACCTGGCTCTACGTTTAAAGTGGTGACGGCGGCGGCGAACGTTGAGGAATATCTTTCGGGCAACAAGTCTGCCTTTTCGCAGACGCACATATTTCCTTCGTCGCGTACACGTTCGGTGGACAGCACGACGGTGAAGTGTTGGAGCAACCATGCAAACGGCAGACATGCCAACCAAACGCTTGCCGACGCGCTGAACAACAGCTGCAACCCATGCTTTACGGACATTGCGATGTCCTTGGGCACGCAAACCTTTTATAAATACCTTTCTGCGTTTGGGTTTGGCAACACGACGGGGCTGGATTTCAACGGCGAGGCGCTGGGGATGTTGTTGCCCGAGGGTGCGGTGCGTGGGTGCGACCTTGCCCGCATCGGCTTTGGGCAGACGGTTGCCGTCACGGGTTTGCAGCTGGCATGCGCCACGGCAGCGGCGGTCAACGGCGGCAATTATTATACGCCGCATATCGTCAAAAGGGTGTACGCCGAGGACGGCTACACCGAAAAAGAAGTGGACGCGGGCTTTAAACGTAGGGTAATCAGCGAAGAGGCGTCCCGCATTGTTGCGGCAATGCTGGAAGGAGTGGTTTCCGAGGGCAGCGGCAAGAAAGCTTTTGTAGAGGGCGCGCGCGTCGGTGGTAAAACGGGCACGGCGCAAAAGTATGAAAACGGACGAATTGCGGCAGGAAAATACGTTTCCTCGTTCGTGGGGTTCTTCCCTGCCGACGCGCCGCGGTATCTGGCTCTGGTCATCGTTGACGAGCCGCAGGGGGCGTATTACGGCAGCGTGGTTGCCGCGCCCTGCGCGGGGGAGATTTTTCAGGGAATTGTCGAGCTGGAAAACAGCGCAAATGAAGAGGTAAAAGAGGGTTAAAAACAAAAAGGCGGTGGGCAGGTATGTATTTAAAGGCGTTGATCGAGGACGTAAACAGCGCGCGGATCGTTGGCGAGCGTGTGGAGGAATGGGAATCAACTTGGGTCGAGGGGCTGTCAGACGACAGCCGGTTTGTGCGGCAGGGGGATCTGTTTTTCTGTCGGGTTGGCGAACATTTTGACACGCACGAATTTGCCGAGGAGGCTAAGCGCCGCGGCGCGGTGGCGCTGGTTTGCGAAAGGGAGCTTGCAATCGCTCTGCCGCAGATCCTTGTAGACGATTGCAGGGAGGCGATGGGCTTGATTGCCGCCGCTTTTTACGGGCAGCCTTCCCGCCGCTTGCGGGTGATCGGTATCACGGGCACGAACGGCAAGACGACCACGTCATATATGCTTGCCTCGATTTTGCGCGCGGCGGGAAAATCGGTGGGGGTGATCGGTACGCTAGGGATCTTTTACGGCAGAAAGCGGATCGCTCCCGAGCTGACAACCCCTGACCCGATCTTTTTGCAAAAGACCCTTGCCGATATGGTGCAGGAGGGGGTCGAATACGCGGTGATGGAGGTTTCCGCGCATGCGCTGTACTATAAAAAGGACGCGTCCATCCGCTACGCTGCGTGCATATTCACCAATTTTACGCAGGATCATCTGGACTTCTTTCAAACGATGGAAAATTACGCCGAGGCAAAGCGGCGGCTGTTCACGCCGAAAAAGTGTGACGTCTGCATCTTAAACGGCGACGATCGCTTGGCGCGCGAGATTGGAAGGGAACGGAAAAAAGGAGTGTTCTATTACGGGCTGGAAAGCCCCTGCGACGCGTTTGCAATCGTGGAGAGGGAAAGCGTCTACGGCTTTGGGCTGGTGCTGAATATTTTTGACGATATCGGCAGCGTAGGGCTTTCGATGACGGGGCTGCACAACGTATATAACGCGTTGGGCGCGGCGACTTGCGCCCGTATGCTGGGCGTGTCGATGGAGTATATCGAAAAGGGCTTACAGGATTTAAAGCGGGTACAGGGTCGGTTAGAGCTGGTGGCGGAATATCGAGGCGCGCAGGTGTTCGTGGACTTTGCGCATACCCCCGATGGGCTGGAAAAATCTCTTGCAGCCCTTAAAAAGCACACGAGTGGACGGCTGATCTGTCTGTTCGGGTGCGGGGGAAATCGGGATAAAACCAAGCGTCCCGTTATGGGGGAAACGGTGGCGAGGCTGGCGGATTTTGCCGTGTTGACTTCGGACAATCCGCGCTACGAAGACCCGATGGACATCATCAGCGCCATCGAAAGAGGATACCGTCGACGTTCGAACCGCTATGCAATCGTGCCCGATCGGGAAAAAGCAATCGAATACGCCATGCAGCTGCTGACAGCGGGGGACGTACTGCTGGTGGCGGGCAAGGGCGGCGAGCGTTATCAGGAGATCATGGGTATAAAATATCTGCTTTCGGACGATGATATAATCAAAAAACAGGTCGGCGGGTCAAGGGAATGAAAAAATACACCTTTGTAGCGTTGCTTGCGTTTGGGATCTCATTCGCGTTGTGTTTGGCGTTAATTCCGATTTTGCGGAAGATCAAGGCGGGGCAAAACGTCCTTTCCTACGTAAAGGAGCATAAGAAAAAAAGCGGTACGCCCACCTTTGGTGGGCTTGCCTTTTTGCCTGCGGCGGTTTTGGCGTGCATGCCCGTTTTAAGGGAGCTGAACCGCAGCTTTTGGGTTGCTTGCGTCATCGGGCTTTCGTATATGGCGGTGGGCTTTTTGGACGATCTTTTTAAAAAGCTGAAAAAGGAGAACAAGGGCTTGTCCGCGTGGCAAAAGCTGGCGTTCCAAACCGTGGTAGCCGTCTTTGCGGGCTATTATTGCGTTCGAGCAGGGCTCAGCCGATTGGAATTGCCCTTTGGGCTGGGCGAGGTGGAGCTGGGTTGGTGGATGCTGCCTCTATCTATCTTTGTGTTTTTGGCGACGGTGAACGCCGTCAATTTAACGGACGGCTTGGACGGGCTGGCGGCAGGCGTTTCCGCCCCCTTTTTCCTCTTTTTGGGGCTGCTGCTGATCGAACGCGCTACGGGCGGGTTGGACGCGCTGTGTTTTGCGCTGGTGGGGGCGCTCGCCGCGTACCTGGTATTCAATACTTCGCGCGCCAGCGTCTTTATGGGGGATACGGGCTCGCTGGGATTGGGCGGCTTTGCTTCGGCGATCTGTCTGCTGTCGGGCAGCGCGCTGTATATTCCGCTTTTGGGGGTAATGTTCGTCGTTTCGGTCATATCCGTCATCGCGCAGGTAATATACTATAAGGCGACGGGCGGCAAGCGGATCTTTCGCATGTCCCCCGTGCATCACCATTTTCAGCAAGTGGGCTTTTCCGAAAGTAAGATTGCATACGCATACGCTGTAATTACGGCGGTGATGGGGGCGATCTGTTTGCTCACGCAAGGTTAAAGGATAAGGATAGGACGGTAAGTATGGATTTAAAAAGACAGAAATTTTTGGTATTAGGGCTTTCAAAGTCAGGGGAGGCAGCGGCAAAGTTCCTGCTGTCGCGCGGCGCAAAAGTGCAGGTTTACGACGACGTGGACAGCGAAAAGATCCGCCTAAAAACGCAGGCGCTTATCGCGTTTGGTGGGGTGGCGGTGGAAAGAGAAAAGCTCAACGATACGGTGGGGGAATGTGACGCTTTGGTTCTCAGCCCCGGGATCCCTATCGATCATCCGCTGGCGGTTGCGTTTAAACGTGCGCGAAAGGCGGTGCTGGGGGAAACGGAGCTTGCCGCCCGCTATTTTAAGGGCTTGTCCATTGCCGTCACGGGTACGAACGGAAAAACGACCACCGTTTCGATGATCGAAAAAATTTTGCAGGGGGCAGGGATCGAGGCAAAATCCTGCGGCAACATCGGCACGCCGATGATAGAGGCGCTTAGCGATGGGAATGACGAGGTCGCCGTGGCGGAAATTTCCAGCTTTCAGCTGGAAACGCTGAACTCGTTTTGCCCACACATCGCCGTGATCCTGAACGTGACGGAGGATCATCTAAACCGCCATTACAACATGGAAAACTACGTGTTTTTAAAGCGAAAGCTTTTGAAAAATCTGACGGAATCGGAATACGCCGTACTCAATTACGATGACCCGATCGTGCGGGCGTTTGCAGACGGCGTAAAGGCGAAAACGGTATGGTTCTCGGTAAAAGAGCGCGTAAACGGGGCGTACTGTTTAGGCGGCGATCTATATTTTAAGGAGGAAAAAATTTTATCGGCAGAGGAAATGCTGCTGCCTGGGGTACATAACGTGCAGAATGGGTTGGCGGCGCTTGCCTGCGCCAAGATTTTGGGTGTTCCCAGCGAACGCATAGCCGCCTCGTTAAAGGAATTTAAAGGGATTAGGCACCGCATCGAAAGCGTGGCGATCGTGGACGGCGTAGAATACGTAGACGATTCCAAGGGCACAAACGTGGACGCCACCGTAAAGGCGGTGGAAAATATGAAAACGGACACGGTATTGCTGCTGGGCGGCAAGGATAAGGGGTACGATTACGGGGCATTGTTTGCTGCCGTGCAGGGCGGTAAGGTGGTTGCTGCCGTGCTCTACGGGGAAAACCGCTACGCGTTGCTTTCCGCGGCGAGAAAAAGCGGCTTTGCAAAGGTGTTTGTCTGTCCTTTGTTCGAGGACGCTGTGCGCCTTTCGCGCATGATTGCAAAAGCGGGGCAGACGGTGCTTTTAAGCCCTGCCAGCGCCAGTTTTGACGAATTTTCAGGCTACGAGGAAAGAGGAGAAAGATTCTGTGCCATCGTTAGAAGTTTTGAACCCATTGAACCCGTCGAACCCGTCGACTGCATCGAAGAAAGCAACCCCGTCGAACCCATCGAAGAGGGAGGGGAAAGCGTCTGCGCGGCGGCGCTCGCTCTGCAAGAAACGGAATAAAGGGGACGTATCCATTTTAATTGTCACGCTGCTGTTGTCGGCGTTTGGGGTGCTGGCGGTATATTCGGCAAGCAGCTACAACGCCAAGGTGCAGTACGGCGACGAATTTTATTTCATGAAAAAGCAGCTACTTGGCTTTTGTATCGGCGTTCCCGCCATGCTTTTGGCGGGGCGGATCAACGTGGAAAAGTTAAGAGGGAAGCGGCTCAGGTGGGTGTTTTTGCTGGTGCCGATCCTGCTTTTAGGGTTGGTGTTCGTCCCCGGGATCGGGCGGAGCAACTACGGCGCGACGAGGTGGATCGGCATCGGGCCGATTACGGTGCAGCCGTCCGAGCTTGCCAAATACGGGTTTGTATTATTTGCGGCGGCGTATATGGCGGACAATATGGGCAAGGTACGCAGCTTAAAAGGGTGCTTGCCCGTTTTGATTGCGGGCGGTGTGATCTGCGTGCTGATTTTGTTGGAGCCGAATATGTCCGTCACGATGTGTATGGGCATTGTCATGCTGTGCATGCTGTTCTTGGGCGGTATGAAGATGAAATATTTTCTTTTGATCTTCTTCCCATTGCTGCTTGCCGTTCCTGTGCTGATCATTGCTGAACCTTACCGCTTGCTGCGCCTTTCCGCTTTTTTAGATCCTTGGGCGTCCCCCAAGGAGGAGGGGTATCAGCTGATCCAGTCGTTGTATGCGCTGGGCAACGGCGGTTGGTTTGGAACGGGGTTGTTTCGTTCTAGACAGAAATATCGCTTTTTGCCCTTTTCCGAAAGTGATTTTATCCTGTCGATCATCGGGGAAGAGCTGGGGTTTGTCGGGGTACTGTTGCTGTTTGCCGCGGCGGCGTTTTTGATCTGGCGCGGGGTGAGGACGGCAGCGCGTGCAAAGGATTTCTTTTCCTTTCTACTTTCGAGTGGAATCACGGCGGTGTACGCCGTGCAAACCGCGTTGAACGCGTTGGTCGTCAGCGGTGCAATTCCGCCTACGGGCTTGCCGCTGCCGCTGATCAGCTCGGGGAATACCTCGCTGATAATCACCATGGCGTTTATGGGAATTTTATACGCTGTTTCCGTACGCAACGAGTAGGCGGAGGTTTCTTCGGAAGGGGAGCGCCGTCTGTTGCCGTCGGGCACAACGTGAGCGAAATTTTCATACAATAAAGCATAAGGAGCGTTGTTGTATGGAAAAATTACTGATCAACGGTGGGCAACGGCTGTACGGCTCGTTGGAGATCCAGCGGGCGAAAAACGCTGTGTTGCCTCTACTTGCCGCGTCCGTGATGACGGACGAACGGGTAAGGATACGAAATATTCCCAAAATTTCCGACGCGGAAAATATGCTGCATATCCTCAGGGAGCTTGGTTGTAAAATACATAGGGACGGCAACGACGCCGTCATTGACAGCTCGAACGCCGCCTCGCACGAAATCCCTGCCGTGATGACCAAGGAGATCCGTTCGTCGATCTTTATGCTGGGGTCGGTGTTGACCCGCTTTCATCGCGCGAAAATTTCCTATCCGGGCGGGTGCGATATCGGGCTTAGACCCATCGATTTGCACCTTTCAGGCTTAAAAAAGCTGGGGGTGGAAATCGTCGAAGAAAGCGGGTATATCCATTGCCGCGCGGAAAAAATTCGGGGCGCAGAGATCGTGCTGGATTTTCCCAGCGTGGGCGCGACGGAAAATATCATGCTCGCCGCGGTAAAAGCGGAGGGGCGTACCATTATTCGCAACGCCGCCAAAGAGCCGGAAATTTTCGACTTGCAAAATTTTCTCAACCGTATGGGTGCGCGCGTGCGTGGGGCTGGCTCTGCCGATATCGTCATAGACGGGGTGGAGTCTCTTCGCGGGGTGGATTACGTGCCGATGGGGGATCGGATCGAGGCGGGCACTTTCCTTATTGCAGCCGCCGTTTGCGGTGGGGAAATCGAAACGAAAGGGGTTTTCGCGCAAAATCTTGCGGCGCTTTTACATAAATTGCGTGAAAACGGTTGCAAAATCTATACGAAAAATGATACAATAATCTTGCGTAGCGACGGCAGGCTGAAAAGCGTGGACGTTGTGGAAACTTCACCCTTTCCAGGCTTTCCTACCGATCTGCAAGCGCAATACGCCACCTTGTCCACCTTGGCAAAGGGCACGACTCTGGTGGTGGAAAATCTGTTTGAAACTCGGTTTAAATACGCGGGCGAGTTGCGGCGCATGGGCGCGGACATCACCGTTCGGGGAAAAACCGCGGTTATACGCGGCGTACCCGCTTTGCAGGGCGCGGCGGTGACGGCGGGCGATCTTCGCGGCGGCGCGGCTTTGGCAATTGCAGGGCTGGCTGCCGAAGGCAAGACGGAGGTGCTGGATCTTTCGCATATCGACAGAGGGTATGGCGAGCTGGAAAGAAAGCTCCGTTTGCTCGGCGCAAAGGTTCGTCGGATTAAAATTTAGAATAACGGAAAAGGATACAGGGATACAGATGAAGAAATTTTTGGTGATTTTGCTCACCGCTTTGGTCTTTTTGTCGGCGGCGTTTATCGGCGTAGCCAACGTGTTCCGCGTGGACGCAGTTACGTTGGAGGCGAAGATGTTCTCGGAGGCGGCAAAGTCGGAGGCGGAGCAGATGCAAAGGGATCTGCAGCAGGCGTACTTGGGGGAAAGCGCCCTTTTTGCAAAGGAGGACGCGGCAAAGTCGGTGATTGAAAAATACCCTTATTTTCGCTTGACGAAATTTAAAATACAATACCCCAACGTCCTGCTGGTGGAGGCGACGGAGGATATGGAAGTGTTCGCCGTGCGTAAGGGGGAGGAATACTACGTTCTTTCGCAAACGGGCACGGTGCTGGACGTTCGCGCCAGCGATAAAAACCGCGTGGACGGCGAGGCGAACGTTATCATTACGGGCGCGAATCCCGTCGGCGAAATCGGGGATACGGTCGGCGGCGCAGGCTTTGCGGAAACCCTGAAAATCTGCGCGTTGATGTCCCAACGCTTAAACGGCGTACGCAGCAACGTGGAAAGCATCGAATTTGATAGGGTTGAAGAGGGGGGCAGAATTTTTCTTTGCATGCGCGAAGGGGTAAAAATCTGCTTGGTGCATGCCCATCTTCTTACCGAGGAAAAGGCGGCGGTGCTGACGGAGGCGTACCTGACGATGAGTGTGGAACAGCGTTTGACGGGCTTTTTACACGTGACGGAATCCTTGGACGGAACGCAGGTAATCGTCAAATACCAACCCAATCTGCTGGACGAATAAAACAAAACACGCTTCGGCGTGTTTTTTTCTTATAAAATCAGTGTTTTTTTCTTTTGTACTATTGACAAAATAAGGGAAATGTTATATAATAACATTAACCGTGCAAAAAGGCGCGGAAAGAAGGCGGAAAAACTAAGGATGAAAAACGAAAGAGTTGCCTTGCTGGACGTACGCTCGTTTGAAGTGACGTTTTTGATCGGCACGAAAGGTTTTAATTCTTCGCTGGTGGTATGCGGCGAACAGACGGAAGAATACGAGGGGTACGCGGCGCAGGGCTTTTTGGACGTCGAGGCGTTCGAGGCGGCGGTGCGCGCGGCGGCAAGCACGGTATTAAAGACCTACAAAGGCAAGCTGCAAAAGGTGTACGTGGGTACGCCCTCGCCCTTTATCCGTTTGCGTACGGTGGGGCAGAACCTGCCTTTTTCAAAACGGCATAGGGTTTCGTCGGCGGACATCGAAACGCTGTTCGATTGCGGCTTGAACGAGCTGTCGGAAAGCGGCAGATGCATCCGTCATTCCGCGATGTACTTTGCCATCGGAAACACAAACAAGTATTATTCCGAGGAGGAATTATACGGCACGCCGGCGGCGGCATTGCGGGGCGGTCTTTGCTATTATTTTGCCGATGAGGCGTATTGTAGCGCGGTGGAAAGGGCTTTGCGTGAATTTGGCTTTACGCAGATTGTCTTTTTGCCCACCAGCCTTGCAGAGGCGGTGTACCTGCTGCCTAAAAAAGAGCGTGCGGGCTACGCCGTATTGCTGGACGTAGGGTACTTAACGTCCACCGTATCGGTGGTCTACGGCAACGGGATCGTACATGAAAAATCGTTTACGGGCGGCGTTGCGGAAATCATCTTTTACCTGATGAAACGCTTTGGGATCGAGCCGGAAACGGCGGAAAAGATCCTTGCCTGCGCCAACATTGCGGTGGGAGACGATCGCCTTGATCAGCCTTGGGTAAGCGACGAGGGCGTTTCCATTCCCGTTGCACAGATTAACGACGTCATCGAATACGGGGTCGATCAAGTTTGCGACCACGTAAACCGTTTCTTGGATGAACGGTATAAGGATAAAGAGCTGGTATTGCCCAACAACACGCTTTGGATCACGGGCGAAGGAGTGGACGCCATCATGGGGATTGGCGATCACATGTCCCGTCGTCTGGAAAGATCGGTGAAAATCCTTTCCCCCGACCTTGCGTACAATGACAGACCGTCGCAGTCCTCACGGCTGGCGCTGCTGTCTATGGCAATTTCGGATCAACAAAAAAAATCCCCGTTTAAACTGTTTGGAGGAAGAAGAAAATGATGCACTTTAACGATAACGAAGATTACGGCTATTACAGCGAGGAACCGCGCGAAACGCAATATTCGTCCTCGCCGTTTGCGTCGGCGCAGACGAACAACCTTTCCGGGGTTGCAAAGATCAAGGTGATCGGCGTCGGCGGCGCGGGCAACAACGCGGTGGACCGCTTGATCGAATCGGGTCTTCGCTGCGCGGAATACATCGTTGTCAACACGGACAACCAGGCGCTGGCGCGTTCAAAGGCGAGCAAGCGTATCCAAATCGGCGTACAGCTGACCAAGGGCTTGGGCGCAGGCGCAGACCCCAACGTCGGTAAAGAGGCGGCGGAGGAAAATAAAGCGGAAATCCAAAGCGTATTAAAGGACACCGACCTGTTGTTTATCACCGCTGGTATGGGCGGCGGCACGGGTACGGGCGCAGCGCCCGTGATTGCCAAGCTGGCAAAGGAAATGAAGATCCTTACGGTGGCGGTGGTGACGTTGCCGTTTGCATTCGAGGCGAAGCGCAGAATGGACAACGCCTTGGCGGGGATTGAAGAGCTGAGAAAATGCGTTGATTCCATCATCACCATTCCCAACGATAAGATCCGTGAGGTCGTTCCTAAGGGCACGTCCTTTGAAGAGGCGTTAAAGGTAGCGGACGAAGTACTTCGTCAGGGTATCCGCGGCATTGCAGAGCTCATCGTCAGCCCCGCGCTTATCAACCTTGATTTTGCAGACGTGCGTACGACGTTAAAGGGTCGTGGTGTGGCGCACATGGGTATCGGTGTAGCCAAGGGCGAAAAGCGTATTTCGGACGCTGTTCGTTGCGCGGTATGCAGTCCGTTGTTGAATACCACCATCGAGGGGGCAAATTCGGTGATTTTGAACGTTGTCGGCGGCAAGGATCTGTCCTTGGACGAGGTTTGCCTTGCAGCGGACCTTGTCAAGGGGGTCATAGACTATTCCGCGAACGTGATTTTTGGCGCGTGCATCGACGAAAAGATGTCCGACGAGGTGGAAGTGGTCATCATTGCCACCGGTTTTTCGGGCGGTCAGCCTGCGGCGGTCAGCGAAGACGCTGCAACGGCGGCGCAGCGTGCGTTCACGCTTTCGGATAAGATCGACCGCACCTACGGCGAGAAGATGGCGGCGGAAGCGGCTTATGCAGATAGAGCCTACGGCGCGCAAGCGCCTTACGCGCAGGCGGCGTATCAGTCCGCATACGGCAGTCCGTACGCATACGGGCAGGGCTTTGGACAAACCCCTCCCGCGCAAGCGCCTTACGGTCAACCCTACGGTGTAGGCTATGCACCGCAGCAGCCCGCGCCTGTGGCGGCAGAACCGACCGTGGAAGAAAAGCCGCAGGAACAAACCTCGTTCGAGCCGGGCGATCCCATTCCTGAAAAGGAGGAGGCGCAGCCTAAGGAAAAGGCGAAAAAGCCCCGTAAATTCCTTGATTTGTTCATTCGGCAAACGAAAAAAGAGGATTGATTTCAGCAAATAAAATTGACCCTGTCGCAAAATGCGGCAGGGTTTTTGTTATAATTTGCGCTTATGGCTCATAAGTAT
>JAZURU010000059.1:0-1586 GCA_045606365.1 Candidatus Scatosoma sp.
GGCGACGTGATGAAGGAATCGGCAAGGGCTGCCTTGACCTTTGTGCGCGCAAATGCGGAAGAATACGGCATCGAAAAAACGCTGTTTGAAACCAGCAACGTACACGTACACGTTCCCGAGGGGGCTACCCCGAAGGACGGCCCGAGCGCAGGTATCACGATGGCAACGGCAATCCTTTCCGTGTTTACAGGGAAAAAGGTGCGTTCGGATATCGCCATGACGGGTGAAATCACGCTGCGTGGAAAAGTATTGCCCATCGGCGGTTTAAAAGAAAAAGCGTTGGCTGCGGCGCGCGCAGGCATCCAGACAATCGTCATTCCTAAGGGAAACGAACGGGATATTAAGGACGTCCCTGCAGAAATCGCAAAAACGCTGCGTTTCCTGCCCGTAGAAAACGTGAGCGAGGTCTTTTCCGTCGCTATCGAAAGATAAACACCAAAAGTAAATTGCTTAAATGATTTTAAAAAGGGGGTAGCAGGTACGCGATGAACACACCTATACAGATTAAAAATGCCACGTTTATCACCTCGGCGGCAAGCAAGGCGCAATTCATTAAACCGAATAAACCGATGATCGCGGTATGCGGAAAAAGCAACGTGGGAAAAAGCTCGTTTATCAACATGCTGGCAAACCGTAAAAAGCTGGCGAAAACCAGCAGCGCCCCCGGTAGAACACGGCTGGTAAACTACTTTGATTTTGGCGATTTTATTCTTGCCGATTTGCCCGGCTACGGCTTTGCACAGGTATCGAAAGCGGAAAAAGCAAAATGGGCAAAGACGCTGGATCAGTTTTTTCAGGCAAAGGAAAACGTCGCGCACGTATTTATGCTGGCGGATAGCCGCCACGACCCTACGGCGGACGACGTACAGATGATCGAATACCTGCATTACCACGTACTGCCATTCACCGTGATCTTAACCAAGGTGGACAAGCTTTCCAAAATGAAACTGAAAGAGCATAAAAAAGCGATTGCAGCCGATCTTTATATGGGGGAAAACAATTTGATTGCCACCAGCTCGGAAACGGGGTACGGGAAAGAGGAAGTACTTAGCAAAATCGCGCAAATTCTTGAAGTATACAACACTTTACAAAACGATCCTGCATCGCTTACGGAAGAAAATACAGACGTAGAACCGCTTTAAAAGATATGAGGCAGCTTACCTTTTCGACAACCGAATATAAAAGCTGTGCAATCACGGGACATCGAACGCTGCCTATTGACCTCGATCGGGAAAAACTGAAAGGTATTTTACGGGAGCTGATACAACAGGGCGTAGAAACCTTTTATAACGGACTTGCCGTAGGGTTCGACCTTTTAACGGCAGAGCTGTTGCTGGAGCTGAAAAAAGAATTTCCCCATCTGCGTCTTATCGGCTGTATTCCTTTCCAAGGGCAGGAAAAATATTATACTTCAGAAGATAAGCTGCTCTACTGCCGTATCCTTGCTGACTGTGAAAAAACGGTGGTGTTTTATTCGGAATATCACCACGGCTGTTATTTTACCCGCAACGATTACATGGCAGAGCATGCGGACGTATTGCTGGCATACTGCATTTCTAAAAAAGGGGGCACGGCGTACACCGTAC